>NZ_RAWD01000067.1:0-32557 GCF_003612065.1 Corallococcus sp. CA047B | reverse complement strand
CTTTCTGCGTCCTGCGGGCTCCTTCGTTGCCTCGGCGCCGTCCAGTGACTTCCGCCGATTCTCTTCGAAGGGGAGCGGCTTCTACTTCTTCGCCGCCTTCCGTGTCAACCGCTTCCTTGTCAGCTTTCCCCACCGCTTTCGTCCGCCCTGTTGCCTGCCGGACTTTCTTTCGGTGGGGCGCGGCTTCTACCACCGCCGCGCTCGCTGTCAACTCTGCGTTGACTGCCCTATTTTCTTGTCGGTGCTGCGCTCTCCCAGAAGTTCCTTCCGCGCCAGTGCGCGGGCTTCCGGGTGAGGGGCGCGGCTTCTATCTCTTCGCCGCGTTCTGCGTCAACCGCTCGTTACATCCGAGAGCGTTTCCTCGGAAGAAGCAGGTCGCTGGACGTCAGCGGCCGGCCGTTCCGGGGGGCCGGGCAATACCACGTGGTTTCCGGACCGCGCAACATTCCGTCGAAGCGTGGACGACAAAAAACGGCCGAGGTGTGGACGGCCGCGTCGGCGAGGGCCCCCCACCCTCCTCCCAGCGCCTTGGGCGGCCCCCTGCTCGACCGGAGTGACTTTCAGTTGCAGGTCCAGCGGTCTGTTCGCCTGGTGCCCAGGCCAGCCCCATGACGCCCACACTGCGAGGCGCTGCGCAGGGGCCTCTTCGCGAGCGGCACTGACTCAGTGGGAGCGATGGAAAGGGCCGTGGCGCAGCCGTCTCCTGCCCCAGGAAGTTCCATGGGCACGCGGCCAGCTTCGCCCCCTCCTCTCGTATCCCCGAACGAGTCACCGTCGTTCCAATCGAGGGGGAGTCCTTCACATGCGCAGCAATACGAATCACGCCCGGTGGATCCGGGCGATTACGGCCGTGGCCTGCCTTGGCACCGCTTGCCGGCCTGAAGACGTCGCGGAAACCACCAATCCGGTCCCCGTGCCTCAGGCGCCGTCCTCCGCCATCACGGGTGTGCGCTCGGCATGGGTCCGCCTGGGTCCCAACGTGGAACCGAAGGAGGTCAGGTACGAGGCCATCGACGGGCTCGCCATGTTCGAGGGCGACATCATCCTGGGCACCGTCGAGGACGTGGAGCGCGAGTCCGCGAACGTGCGCGCCCAGGCGGAAGGGCGTGTCTCCGCCCAGTCCATCCACGTCACCGGCAGCAGCAAGCGCTGGCCGAACGGCGTCGTCCCCTACGTCCACGTCTACGGCTCCCTGGATGACAACTCCGTCGTCCACGACGCCATCCAGCACTGGCAGCGCAAGACGGGCCTGCGCTTCGTGCCCGTGTCCGCCACGACGCCCACGTCCACCGACCACGTCTACTTCGTGAAGGGTCAGGGCTGCTCGTCCTCCGTCGGCCGGCAAGGCGGCCGCCAGTACATCCAGCTCGAGGGCGCCTGCGGGCTGGGCTCGGTCATCCACGAGCTGGGTCACGCCATCGGCTTCTGGCACGAGCAGAGCCGCGAGTACCGCGACGACTACGTGGAGATCCTCTGGGACAACATCCTCCCCGACAAGGAGCACAACTTCGAGCAGCACATCAGCGACGGCGACAACTACGGGCCCTATGACTTCGGCTCCATCATGCATTACGGAGCCACGGCCTTCGGCCGCACCGACCCCGCCACCGGCAAGACCCTGGTGACCATCCGCACCAAGGGCGGTGAGTTCATCGGGCAGCGCTCCGGGCTGAGCACCGGGGACATCACCTCCGCGGCCGCCCTCTATCCCGGTGAGATGAAGGGCAACTTCGAGGAGATCACCAGCACCGGCCAGGTGAAGGGCTGGGCGCTGGATACCGCTTCGCCCGAAGCGTCCGTGGACGTGCACGTCTACATCGATGGGCCCGCCGGAGCGGGTGCGTTCGGCGCCTCCGCCCCGACGAACGTCTATCGCGCGGACGTCAACTCCGCCAACAACGGCATCCTGGGCAACCACGGCTTCTACTTCCCCGTCCCCGCGTACTACCGCGATGGCCAGACCCACACGATGCACGTCTACGGCATCGACGCGCAGGGCATCCACAACCCGCTCATCGCAGGCTCGCCGCGCAGCTTCAACCTGCCGGGCGCCTTCGGCACGCTCGACACCATCTCGGGCGACGGCACCGTGTCCGGCTGGGCGCTGGACCTGGACTCGCCCTCGCTCTCCATCCCGGTCTACTACTCCATCGATGGCAACCCAGCCTCCGTGGGTAACACGGTGGCGAACCTCTACCGGGCCGACGTGAAGGCCGCCTACCCGATGGCGTCCGGCGCCAACGGCTTCACCTTCCGCATCCCGGACGTCTACGTGGATGGCCAGGAGCACACGCTGCGCATCTACGCGTTGGATCAGCAGGGCCGCCACAGCCCGCTGCTCGTCAATGCGCCCAAGACGTTCCGGCTGGCCATGCCCTCGGTCTACCGGACCGGCGTCTTCGCGGGCACGGGCGGCGCGGATCAGCTCCTGAGCATCGACGGCGCGGGCTACGGCTCACGCGTGGCCGTCGCCGGATACGTCAATGCCAACGGCTTCCCCCACTTCCACTACCAGGAGCCCTGGGGTGCATCGAGCCTGCTGGACGGCTGGCACAACCCCGGCGACATCAAGCTCCAGGGTGACTTCCGCGGCCTGGGCCATGACCAGCTGCTCTTCATCAACACGTCCGGAGCCCAGGGCCGGGTGATGATCACCGACTTCCGCGACGGCGCCCTGCCCGCAGAGGTGCGCTACCACGAGTCCTATGGGCAGAACGGCCTGCTCAATGGTTGGCACGACCCAGAGGACCTCCAGCTCGCGGGCGACTTCCTCAACCTCGGGCATGACCAGGTGCTGTTCTTCAACCGCGCCGGCACCCTGGGCCGGATCATGATCGCCGACTTCAGCGACGGCGTTGTTCCCGCCGAGGTCGGCTACCACGAGGCCTGGAGCGGCCCCAATTCGTTCGAGGATTGCTCCGAGCCGGACGACGCGTTCTACGTGGGTGACTTCCAGAACCTCGGTTACGACCAGGTGCTCTGCATCAACCGCTCGGGCACCGGGGCTCGGGTGCGCATCCTTGATTTCCACTCGGGCGTGGCCCCGGCGCAGGTGCGCTACGTGGAGACTTCCGGCGCCTTCCCGCTGCTGGACGGCATGGTGGACGCGGAGGACAAGCAGGCCGTGGGCGACTTCCGTGGCCTGGGCTACGACCAGCTCCTGTTCGTGAACAACGGGACCACCGGTCCGGCCCTGCTCGTCGCGGACTTCCTCGACGGCGTCCCGCCCGCCGAGGTGCGCTACCGCGAGGAGCAGGGCGTGAGTGGCATCCCGTACGTCCTGGGCAACCGGATGCTCGTGGGTGACTTCCGCGGCCTGGGCCATGATCAGGTGCTCTACGGCGCCTGGCACGACCCCAGCTACTACACCACCATCGTGGACCTCTCCGACGGCGTCGCTCCGGCGGAGAAGCTCTTCGAGAAGATCGAACTCAACTGAGCCGCTGACGTCGCAGGGGCCGCGTCCCTCTCGAGGGGGACGCGGCTTCCGCTCCGTGTCGCAAGCTCAGCGCATCGGTTCCGCCTTGTGCTTGCGCGCGGGGTTCTCCTGCCCCACCCGGAACCAGCGGTAGCCGTAGCCCTCCAGCGTCAACACGTGGCGCTTGCCATCCGCGGGCTCTGAATGGTCCTCGGACAGCACGTTGTAGAGCGGGCAGGCCTCCTCACCGCCCGCGTCCAGCTTCACCGTGCAGGGCCGGGACGACAGGTTGTGCAACACCACCATCGCGTTGCCCTTCCAGTCGTACCGGATGGCGAGCACCGCCTTGTTCCCCGTGCGCAGGATCTTCCACTTGCCCCACCCCAGCTCCGGGCACTCCTTGCGCGCGCGGATGATGCGCTCGGTCCAGTTGAGCTGTGAGCCCGGGTCCCTTCGCTGCTGGGCCACGTTCACCTGGGGGAAGCCGAACGGCCCCTCCGACACCAGGGGCTTCACCGGCTTGTCCGCCAGCGTGAAGCCGCCGTGCCGCTCCGGGCTCCACTGCATCGGGGTGCGCACCGACTGACGCTCCACCAGCGCCAGGTTCTCGCCCATGCCCAGCTCGTCGCCGTACCAGAGCACCGGCGTTCCCGGCAGCGTGAACATCAGGCTGTAGGCCAGTTCGATGCGGCGGCGGTCCCCGTCCAGCATCGACGCGAACCTCCGGCGCAGCCCCCGGTCATAGAGCTGCATGCCCTTGTCGGGCCCCAGCGACTGGAACACCTCCGCCCGGTCCTCGTCCGACAGGCGCCCCAGGTCCAGCTCGTCGTGGTTGCGCAGGAAGTTCGCCCACTGCGCCGTGTGCGGCAGGTCCGGCGACTCCTTCAGCGCGGCGACGAGCGGCGTCGAATCCCCCCGGGTCAGCGCCAGATAGAAGTTCTGGTTCGCGAGGAAGTTGAAGACGAGCTGCATGCGGTCGTTCTCGCCAAAGAACTCCACCACCTCGTGCATGGTGACGTTGGCTTCCGCGAGCAAGATGGCGTCACCCTTCCTCCACGAGAGGAACTCGCGCATCTCCTCCAACAGGACGTAGGGGTCCTTCACCCCGGAGTTCTTCACGCCCTTGAGTTCCACGAGGAAGGGCACCGCGTCCACCCGGAAGCCGGACACGCCCAGCTCCAGCCAGAACCCCATCACCTTGAGGATCTGCTCGCGCACCTCCGGGTTGGCCACGTTGAGGTCGGGCTGGAAGTCGAAGAAGCGGTGGAAGTACCAGAGCTTCGCCTCCTTGTCGTACGTCCACGTGGAGGGCTGCACGCCCGGGAAGACCATGCCCTTGTTGGCGTCCTTGGGCCGCTTCTTCGACCAGACGTAGTAGTCGCGGAAGCGGCTGTCCGGGTCCTTGCGCGCCGCCTGGAACCACGGGTGCTGATCCGACGTGTGGTTCACCACCAGGTCGATGATGACGCGGATGCCGTGCAGCTTCGCTTCGTGCGTGAAGGCCACGAAGTCACCCAGGTCTCCCAGCCGGGGATCCACGCCGTAGTAGTCACGGATGTCGTAGCCGTTGTCGCGGTTGGGCGTGGGCTGGAAGGGCAACAGCCACAAGCAGGTGATGCCCAGGCCCGCCAGGTAGTCCAGCTTGCGTCGCAGCCCCGTGAAGTCCCCGATGCCGTCGCCGTTGCCGTCCATGAACGTCTCGACGTCGAGGCAGTAGATGACCGCGTTCTTGTACCAGAGGTCTTCGATCATCCCGTCTCCCCGGGGCGTGCACCCCGGCGCGAGGGACCCCCGTCCCCTTTAAGCATCCAGGCTCCCGCGTCTGACCCTCGGTTCAAGGGACGCGTGTGGAACCCCACACCCGGGGGCAGGCGGAGTTCGTTCAGCCAACACTCGCTCGGAAGCAAGCCTCGCGGCGCGGCGGAGCCGGCGCCAGGGTGGATGGACTCCATGGCACTCATCGGATTCCACGCGTCGCACGAACAGTTCACGCCCAGCGAGCTTCTTCGCCTCAGTCGGAAGGCGGAGGGCGCGGGCTTCCAGGCCGCGCTCAACTCCGACCACTTCCATCCCTGGACCGACGCGCAGGGACAGAGCGGCTTCGCCTGGTCCTTCATGGGCGCGGCGCTCGCCACCACCGGGCTGTCCTTTGGCGTGGTGAACGCTCCCGGTCAGCGCTACCACCCGGCCCTCATCGCCCAGGCGCTCGCCACCCTCAACGAGATGTTCCCGGGGCGGGCCTGGGCGGCGCTCGGCAGCGGGCAGTACCTCAACGAGGCCATCACCGGCACCGGCTGGCCCGCCAAGGACCTGCGCAATGCCCGCCTTCGGGAGTGCGTGGACGTGATGCGCGCCCTCTTCCGGGGAGAGACCGTCACCCACCGGGGAGTCGTCACCGTGGAGGAGGCGAAGCTGTACACGCGCCCCGTGGAGGCCCCCAGGTTGCTGGGCGCGGCCGTCACCGCGAAGACGGCCCGCTGGGTGGGGAGCTGGGCGGATGGGCTGCTCACCACCGCCCGTCCTCCGGACGAGCTTCGCAAGGTGGTGGAGGCCTTCCGGGAGGGCGGCGGCGAGGGCAAGCCGATGTACCTCAAGGTCCAGCTCTCCTACGCGGCCGATGAGGAGCGCGCTCGCGCTGGTGCCTACGACCAGTGGGCTTCCAACATCTTCGCCAACAGCGTCCTCACCGACCTGCGCACTCCCGCCCAGTTCCAGGAGGCCGCGAGCGTCGTGCAGCCCCATGACCTGGATGGCCCGCTGCGCGTCTCCAACAGCCTCCAGCAGCATGTGGACTGGCTGGGCGAGGACCTCCGCCTGGGCTTCGAGCGGCTGTACCTGCACAACGTCAACCGGGAACAGGACGCGTTCATCGATGCGTTCGGCGCGCAGGTGATTCCGGCGCTCACTCGCTGAACCTCCGGCCGCGCGCCCTGGCTATGCTCGGGCGCATGGCTACCGAAGTCCTGTCGTCCCAGGCCCTCAACCGGGCCACCCTTGCCCGGCAGTTGCTGCTGACCCGCGAGAAGATGCCGGTGCTTCGCGCCGTCGAGCACCTGGTGGGCCTCCAGGCGCAGCTCGCGCGTCCGCCGTACCTGGCCCTCTGGTCCCGGCTCCAGGGCTTCCAGCGGGACTCGCTCACGAAGCTCGCGCACCAGCGGGACGTGGTTCGCGGCACGATGATGCGCGGCACGCTGCACCTGATGACCGCGAAGGACTACCTGCGCTACCGCGACATGTACCGGCCCATGCTCACCGCCGCCATGCACAGCGTACTCAAGGAGCGCTCCACGTCGTTGGATCTGCCCGCGCTGCTCGCCACCGCCCGGCCCTTCCTCGATGAGAGGCCGCGCACGTTCGAGGAGGTGCGCGCCCACCTGATGAAGCACCACGTGGAGGGCGATGAGCGGGCCATGGGCTTCGCCACGCGCATGCTGCTGCCCCTCGTCCAGGTGCCCGAGGACGGGCTGGACTGGGGCTGGCCGGGCAACTCCGGGTTCACGCTGGCGGAGACGTGGCTGGGCAAGCCGCTGGACACCAACGAGGACGCCTCCCCGCTGGTGCTGCGCTACCTGGCGGCGTTCGGCCCGGCCACGGTGGCGGACATGCAGACGTGGTCCGGGCTCAAGCCCCTGAAGGACGCCTTCGAGAAGGTTCGCGGCAAGCTGGTGGAGTTCCGCGACGAGAAGAAGCGCGTGCTCTTCGACCTGCCCAAGGCCCCCCGGCCTCCCGAGGACACGCCCGCCCCGGTGCGCTTCCTGCCCGACTACGACAACCTCATCCTCTCCCACGCGGACCGGACCCGCGTCGTCACCGAGGAACACCGCAAGGCCATGTCCACCGGCAACCTGCGCGTGCAGGCCGTGTTCCTGGTGGACGGACGCGTCGCCGGCATGTGGTCCACCGAGCGCAAGAAGGGCTCCGCGACGCTGGTATGCAAGCCGTTCGTGCCGCTCAAGAAGCCAGCCCGCGACGCCCTCACCCAGGAGGGCGAGGACGTCCTTCGCTTCACCGAGCCCGACGCGAAGGACGTGGCGGTGACGTTCGCGAAGTGACGGCGAGCGTTACGCGAAGAGCTGGAGCAGGTCCTCCCGGGTGATGGCGGCGGCTCCGGAGGCTTCGCTGAGCGCGGCCTCGAACAGCGCCCGCTTCTTCTCCTGGAGGCCCAGTATCTTCTCCTCCACCGTGCCCTGGGACACCAGCCGGTAGACCATCACCGGCCGCTCCTGTCCGATGCGATGCGCGCGGTCCGCCGCCTGCGCTTCCACCGCCGGGTTCCACCACGGATCCATCAGGAACACGTGGTCCGCCGCCGTGAGGTTCAGGCCCGTGCCGCCGGCCTTCAGCGACATCAGCAACACCGGGGCTCCGTCCGGCCCCTGGAAGCGCGACGTCACGTCGCCCCGGTTCGTCGTCGTGCCGTCCAGGCGCTCGAACGCGATGCCCGCGCCCTTGAGCCCCGGCTCGATGAGGTCCAACAGCGACGTCCACTGCGAGAACACCAGCGCCTTGTGGCCTTCCGACACCGCCGTCTCCAGCGCATCCACCAGCGTCTGCACCTTGGAGGACGTCTTCGCGTGCTGGCCCGGCACGAGCGCGGAATGGCATGCCGCCTGCCGCAGCCGCAGCAGCGCCTCCAACGCCTTGAGCACGCTGCCGCCCTCGTTGAGCAGGGCGACCACCTCCGCTCGCGTGGCCGCCATCACCGCGTCGTAGACGCTGCGCTCACGCTCATCCAGTTGCACGTGCATCACCGAGTCCGTGCGCGGCGGCAGCTCCGGCGCCACGTCGCGCTTCAGACGCCGCAGGATGAACGGCCGGATGCGCCGACGCAGGCCCTCCGCCGCTCCCGGCTTGCCGTCCGCGATGGGCTGCGCCGTCTTCTCCTCGAACTGGCGGCGGCCTCCGAGCAGGCCCGGGTTGGTGAAGTGCATCAGGCTCCACAGTTCGTCCAGGCGGTTCTCCAGCGGCGTACCGCTGAGCGCGAGCCGCAGGTTCGCCTTGAGGCCGAACGCCGCCCGCGACACCTGGCTCTCCGGGTTCTTGATGGCCTGGGCCTCGTCCAGCACCACCGCCTCCCACGTGGGCGCGCCCAGCGTCGGCGCGTCCAGTCGCAGCAGCGCGTACGTGGTGAGCGTCACGTCCGCCGTGGGGTCCAGCTTGCGGCCGGGGCCGTGGTAGACGCAGACCTTCAACGAAGGCCGGAAGCGCTGCAGCTCCGCCACCCAGTTGGGCAACACGCTCGTGGGACACACCACCAGCGAGCGCGGCCCCAGGATGCAGATGGTCTGGAGCGTCTTTCCCAGACCCATGTCGTCCGCGAGGATGCCGCCCAGCCCCGCGCCCTTGAGGAACCCCAGCCAGCTCACGCCCTGCTGCTGGTAGGCGCGCAACGTGGCGTTGAGCTCCGCCGGCAACACGGGCGGTGGCAGCTTTTCGAAGCCCTCCACCATGGGCGCAAGCTTGTCCAGGCCCGGGGGCGGCGGCTGATCCAACGATTCGCACAGCGCGGTCAGCTCCGGCAGCGCGTGGTTCGCGACCCGGCCGTCCGACTGGCGCGCGGCCAGGAGGTCCGCGACACGCTGGCCGTTCTTGTCCAGCCACGCTCGCGGCAGCGGCGCCCACCCGCCACCGTCCAACGGCACGAGCCCCAGGCCCTCGGTCCAGGCCCGCACCACCGCAGCCGCATCCACCGTGCGCGCTCCGCCCTTGCCTCCCTCCACGTCGAACTCCAACGTGAAGCGCACCTGCGGCACGCCTCCGTCCGACGCGCCTCCCTCCACGCGCAGCGACGGCCTCAGGCGCATGTCCGGACTGACGATGCCCGCGGCGTCTCCGCCCAGGTCGCCGCGCCACTTCCGCAGCTTGTCCGCGAAGCGCATCATCTCCGGCCCCTGCACCGTGAGCCTTCGCCCGGGCACGAGGTTCAGCTCGTCGCGGAGCTGGTGGAGGAGCTTCGTCTCCGCGGCTTCGTCGCGCAGGGGCACCGCGCCCCGCAGGTACACCATGCGCCCGTTGTCGATCCTCACCGTGGGCGGCGCGCCGTACACCAGCGTGGGCAGCACCGACAGGCCCGCGGTGAGCTGGTTCAACTCCAGGAGGATGCGCGGCTTCAGGTCCCGGTCCAACGGCGGCAGGCGGCGGCTCTTCACGTCCACCGGCATGCGCCGCGCCAGCTCCGGCAGCACCTTGGCGGACAGCTCCCCCAACTGCTCCGGCGCGTAGGTGCGCACGAGCGGCAGGTGCTGGAGCCACGCGCCCGTCATCGACGTCTCGCCCAGGCGCACCAGCGCGTCGGACGTCAGCGCGACGCCCGGGCTCACCACCTCCGTGACGCGCGGGTCGCTGAACACCGTCAGCACCCACTGCTGGCCCCGGTCCTCCACCTTCGCGCGCGGGGGCAGCACCTCGCTGGACACCGCCACCGGACGGCCGTCCAGCAGCACGTTGCGCGCGGGCTCCAGCGCCCGCAGCAGCGCGTCCAGCTTCTCCGCCAGCAGCGGTCCCCGCGTGCGCCGCTCCAGCAGGCGGTCCATGTTCAGGTCCACCTGCTCCACCTGCAACGTGACGCCGCCCGTGGGCTTCGCGATGCGACCGGCGAGGCTGTCCTCCAGGGGCTCCTCGGTGCCGTCCGCGTGCGCGAGGACGCGGTGCAGTTGCAGGCCTCCTTCCACGCGCGTGAAGCGGTACACCACGCGCGACCAGCGCTCCGCCACGGCCTCCAGCGGCGCGTCCTGCTTCTCCGCCTGCTCCAGGGAGATGGCCGCCGCGACGACGTGCTCGCAGGGGTCCACGCGGCTGGGGCAGTCACACTCCCACGCATCGTCGCCCGGGTAGAGGACGACCGTGAGGGCCACCGGCCGCCCCGCCGCCTTCACCCTCAATTCAATCTCGGTGGCCGTGCGCGACTGGAGCGCCACCGCCCCCGCTCGCGCCAGACTCACCCCGTTGGACCAGATGCCGGGGCGGGCTTCTTTTCGGACGGCTTCGAGGAGCTGGGCGTTGTCGGACATGGCAGGGGCGTTCCCTACGCCCCGCCACGCCCCCGCGCAACGTCCGATGCGGCACGAGTGCGCGCTGCCCTACTCGTCGTCGTACGCCGGCTCGAACAGGTAGGTGAGCCGCACCAGGAACTCCCGGGTGAACACCGGCAGGGGCGCGTGGCCGCCGTTGTAGGGCTGGGCCACCCGGAAGTCGCTGCCCAGCAGGTTGTAGACGCCCGCGCCAATCTCCAGGCCCTTCGTGCCCACGTTCTCCGCTCGCACGAAGAGGTTGAGCAGCAGGCGGGGTGACAGCGTCTGGACCTCCGACACGCCCTCGTCGTCCGGGGCCCCGACGGCGAAGCGCTGGCCCACCAGCACGGCCGTGGGGCTGAGGGACAGCCACGGCAGCAGTTTCGCGGTGCCCGTCAGCGTCGCCTTGTGCGTGGGCAGGCCGGTGAAGGCCTTGGGCTGCCCGGGCACCAGGTAGTCCTCCACGTCGTTGCGCCCGCCGGGCCGGTAGAACGAGTAGCCCACCTGCGCGCGCCCCCAGGGGCCCCGGACGCGGTAGTCCAATTCCACGCCCCGGCTGCCCAGGCGCCCCAGGTTGCGGTACGCCTCCGAGTCCGTGTCCGTGTCGTACGAGTAGATGATGGGGTCCGTCACGCCAGCGTCGAAGGCGTTGGCGCTCACCGTCTGGCCCTCGCCCAGGCGCACCGTGGCCTCCAGCTCATACACCGTGGTGCGCTCCGGCCGGACGTCGTCGCCCAGGGAGATGTTCTCGATGCCGGGCGCACGGAAGGCGCGGCTGTAGAGGGCCTTGCCGCTCACCGGGCCAAAGGACTTGAGCAGCACCAGCCGGGGCACGAAGGAGCTGCCGAAGAAGCTGTGGTCTTCAAACCGCGCGCCCGCCACCACCGTGGCGATGGGGTTGTCCGAGTACACCTCCACGAAGCCCGCGAAGTTGCGGTAGGAGACGACGTCCTGGTCGCCGTTGAAGGGCTCCTGCTGGCCGATGCCCGCGGGCCCCAGGAGCTTGCCCTGGTCGAACGCCAGGTCCAGGCCGCCCGTCAGTTGGAGGACGTCGAGCGCCGCCCACCGCGCCAGGGCCCGGCCACGCAGGCGCCGGTAGCGCTTGTCGTAGAAGAAGTCCGAGGCCTCGTCGGAGTCCCGGTACGACTCGCCCAGCGTGAGGTTCAGCCGGGGGATGATTTCGATGCGGTCCGTGGGGCGGAAGCGGTCGCTCAGCTCCGCGTGGAAGGACTCGAAGTCGGTGTTGGCCGGCTCGGGCAGCACCTCGTCCACGGACACGACGGAGGTGGTGTCCTGGCGCTGGTACAGCAGGCTCAGTTGCAGGTCGCGGTAGCCCACGCCCGCCTGCACCACCGTGGGATCCAGGCGCGACGCGCCGTTCATGCTCGCGGAGTCGCCGTAGAAGTCATCGAAGATGACGTCGCTTCGCTGACCCTGGCCCAGCGACGCGGAGGCGAAGGCGCTCAGGCCCGGCACGCCTTCAAACACCTTGCGGCCCGACAGCGTGAGGCTGCGCCGGCCGTTGCCGTGCGACAGCTGCCCGTAGGTGCCCACCGCCAGCACGTCCGTGCTGCCCTGGATGCCCCGGGTGATGACGTTGATGACGGCCAGCTCCGCGTTGCCGCCGTAGATGACCGAACCGGGACCGCGCACGACTTCGATGCGTTCGATGAGCTCCACCGGGAACTCATGGCCCAGTTGCATCGTGGAGTAGAGCTGCTCGTTCATCTCCTTGCCGTCGATGATGAGCAACACCTTGCCTTCCTGGCCCCACAGGCCCCGGAAGCCCGGCCCCACCACGCCCGACACGTCCACGCCGAAGAAGAAGCCCGGGACGAGCAGGAGCACGTCCATCAGGTCGCGCGCACCCGAGGCGCGAATCTCCTCCGCCGTCACCGCCGTGACGACCGCCGGCGAGTCGTGCAGCTTCGTGATGGCGAACGAGGCCACCTGGCTGTGCACCTCCGGCTCGTCCTCCAGCGCCTCCAGCCGGGCCTCCTGCTGGGAGGGCGTCTCCGGCGGCCCCGGGTCGATTCCCTGCTCGGGTTCGCCCTGGGCCCAGCCCGTGCCCGCGCCCAACAGCGCCAGCAACACAGCCACACGACGGCCCGACCCGCAGCGCCTGGTGAAACCCATACGCGACAAACCTCTCGAAGGCGGAAGGATGCGCGCGGCGTCGTCCGGGGGGAGGGACACCGTGCGCGCGAGCCGTGAGTGTACCGGCTCCAGCGACATCCGAAAGTTCTGGGATTGCGCGCACCGCGTCGAATTCCGACGTGGGACTGTGTTTCAGCGCACGCGCACGCGGGTGCTGCGGCCCGGCTCGACGTCCACCGTCATGCGGCGCTTCACCTCGCCGTTGACGCGGACCTCCACGCGCGCGGGCCCCGCCGGCAGCGCCTGCGCGGAGATGGGCGGAAAGCCATACGGCCGGTTGTTGATCCACACCTCGCCGTAGAGGCCCGGCGACGTCACCTCCAGGTCGCCCCGCTGCGCCACCTGCGCCACGGCGGCCTTCGCGACGGACGGCTCCGGCGGCGGCGTGGGCTCCGGGGCGCGGGCGTTTGGCGCGAGCCCTCCGGTGGGCACCGCGCCAACGGGCGGAGCGGAGGACGTCGCCACCACCGGCACGGCGACGGGCGCGGGCCTGGAGGCGGGCGGCGTCAGTTCGGCGGTGAGGTCGCGGTTGAGCGAGCGCACCGAGTCCTCGGCCACCTCCAGCGTCTCCGAGTAGAGCTGACGGTCGCCCTGCGCGAGCACCACGCGGTGCGAGCCCGCTGGCACCGACAGCCGCGCGGGCGTCATGTCCAGCGCCTTGCCGTCCACCAGCACCACCAGCCCGGGCGGCGTGGACGTCACCAGCAGGAGGCCGCCCTTGCGTTCGGATTCCGTTTCAGAAGCCTGGGCCTGCTGCTGCTCGCGGGCCTGGCGCGCGGCGGCGAGCCTGGCGGCGCGGGTGCGGGGCGTGGGCTTCGACCCGGACGGCTCACGTGGAGCGGAGGCCGTGGGCGCGCGCGCCTGTTCACGCGCGCGCAGGTCGGTGGCGATGCGCAGCAGCTCCACCACGTCGCCGTGGGGATCATTGCGCAGGCTGAGCGCTTCGGTGAACTCCGTCACCGCCCTGGCGTAGTCGCGGTCCTCCAGCGCGGCGAGCCCCGACGCGCGCCGGGCCCGGGCGAGGCCCGCCTTCGCATCGTCGGCGGGGGCCGCGGCGGGTGGCGTCGTTCCGGGCGCGGCCGGCTCCACGCGCGCGACGAGGGGCGCGGGCGGGACGACGGCCTGCGCGGCACGGCGGGAGCGCATCACCAGGTACGCCCCGGTGTTCACGGCCACGGTGCCCAACAGGATGACGGCGACCCAGGTCTTCTGATTCTTCACGTTCGATGTCCCGCTTCCCACGACACGGTGCGCCCCTGCCCCTTCACGCCACGAACAACCAGAACAGCGCGCTGCCCACCGCGGCGACGCCCGCCGCGGCCGCGAGCCCCCAGGGGAACGCCTCGGACCCGGCCGCCTGTTCCGCGGGGGGCGCGATGAGTCCCGTCGGTCCCGTGCCCGTCCCCGTCGTGCCGCGCGGCAGCACGCCGGTGACCACCAGCGCGCTGGGCTCCAGGGCCTGGACTCCTTCCGGAGGCGCGAAGGGCGAGGGGCTGGAGATGCCCGTGGGCGTGCGCGTGGAGCCCAGGCTGGTGGAGCCCGGCATGGACCCGGGCACCGCGACCGCCGTGGACACCCGGCCCCTGTCATCCGGCGGGAAGAGCGTGGCCATCAGCGTGGCCAGCTCCCGGCCTCCGGACGTCCAGTGCTGCGTGCCGCGGAAGCGCTCCAGGTCGTCGTGCACCTCGCGCGCGGTCTGGTAGCGCGCGTCCTGATCCTTCGCGAGCAGTTTGAGGAGGATGCGCTCCAGTTCAGGCGAGAAGCCCGGCGACACCTGCGACGGCGCGGGCACGTCCCCCTGCGACGCGGCCACGATGGTGGCCTCCATGGTGTCGCGCTTGAACAGGCGCCGGCCCGTGGACAATTCGTAGAGGACGATGCCCAGCGAATACAGGTCCGAGCGGTGGTCCAGCTCCCGGTTGGTGATCTGCTCCGGGGACATGTAGGCGTACTTGCCCTTCACCACCCCCGCCACCGTGCGCTCCAGGTTCACGGAGCTCTTCACGATGCCGAAGTCCGCCAGCTTCACGATGCCGTCGCGCGACACCAGCACGTTGCCCGGCGTGATGTCCCGGTGCACCAGCTTCAGGGGCGTGCCGTCCGACAGCGTCTTCGCGTGCGCGTAGGACAGCGCATCCGACATCGCGAGGCCCACGTCCACCGTGACGCGGTTGCCCAGCGGGATGGAGGCCGCGGCGGCGTGCCGCATGATGCGATCCAACGACTGGCCCTGGATCCACTCCATGGCCAGGTAGTACTGACCGTCGATCTTCCCGAAGTCGAACACCTGCACGATGTTCGGGTGCGTCAGGAGCGCCGCCACCTTCGCCTCGTCCGCGAACATGCGGCTGAAGGGCTCCAGGTTGGCGTACTCCGGCAGGATGCGCTTGATGACGCACGCCTTGGAGAAGCCGTCCGGTCCGTCGATGGTGGCCAGGAAGATGTGCGCCATCCCACCCACGGCGAGCCGCTGGAGGATGCGGTACTTCCCGAAGCGCTCATCGGCTCCAGGTGCGACCGGCGAAGGCGTCACCATATCAACCCTGTCCAACTTGTACTCCCAGGACGGAACTCGGAATCCCCGGAAGATAGCGATGACGCGAGGTCCCCACAAGTTTCGCTCTCCCTGTCAACATGTTTTGCGGTGAATACCTTTTAACAACGTAACGGATGGGGACCGCCCGGGGCTCCCGGCGTATCCTCCGGGGCCTTGCGCATGGCGACCTCCCCTACCGACGCCCTTCCCGCTTCCGCCGCCACCCGTCCGCTGTCCTCGCGGGACATCCGCACGCTGGGGCTGGCGGCGCTGGGGGGCGCGCTGGAGTTCTATGACTTCATCATCTTCGTGTTCTTCACGGCGGTGATGGGCCGGCTGTTCTTCCCCCCGGAGACGGCGGACTGGCTGCGGCAGTTGCAGACGTTCGGGCTGTTCGCGGCGGGCTACCTGGCGCGTCCGCTGGGCGGCATCGTGATGGCGCACTTCGGGGACCGGACGGGGCGCAAGCGGATGTTCACGCTGAGCGTCTTCCTGATGTCGGTGCCCACGCTGCTCATGGGCCTGCTGCCCACGTTCGCCACCGCGGGGTACGCGGCGCCGGTGGCGCTGCTGGCCTTGCGGTTGTTGCAGGGCGCGGCGGTGGGCGGCGAGGTGCCGGGGGCGTGGGTGTTCGTCTCCGAGCACGTGCCCGCGCGCCGGGTGGGGCTGGCGTGCGGCACGCTCACCGCGGGCCTGACGCTGGGCATCCTGCTGGGCTCGCTGGTGGCCACCGCCATCAACACCGTCTTCACGCCCGAGGAGGTGCTGGCCTTCGCGTGGCGCCTGCCGTTCGTGGTGGGCGGCGTGTTCGGCTTTTTCGCCGTGTTCCTGCGCCGGTGGCTGCAGGAGACGCCCGTCTTCGAGGAGATGCGACAGCGGCACGCGCTGGTGCGGGAGCTGCCGCTCAAGGCCGCGCTGAAGGGCCATGCGCCCGCGGTCGCGGTGTCCATGCTGCTCACCTGGGTGCTCACCGCCGGCATCGTGGTGGTCATCCTGATGACGCCGACGCTGGTGCAGCAGCTTCACGCCATCCCCGCCGCCCGCGCGCTGGGGGCCAACAGCGTGGCCACGCTCACACTCACCGTGGGGTGCGTCTGCTTCGGGATGCTCGCGGACCGGCTGGGCGCGGCGCGGGCCCTGGCGCTGGGGACGGTCGCGCTGCTCGCCGCCGTGCAGCTCTTCTACCGGGGCGTCGCCCATGCTCCCGGACAGCTGGTGCCCCTGTACGCGCTGGTGGGCTTCTGCGTGGGCGTCGTGGGGGTGGTGCCCGCGGTGATGGTGCACGCCTTTCCTCCAGCCGTGCGCTTCTCCGGCATCTCCTTCTCGTACAACGTGGCGTACGCCCTGTTCGGCGGCCTGACGCCGCTCATCGTCACGCTGGCGATGAAGCAGAACCCCCTGGCGGCCGCCCACTACGTCACGGCGGTCTGCTGCGTGGGACTGGCGGTGGCGGTGTACCTGTTGCGCAAGGCGCCCACTGGCTCCAGCGGGGTGGATGAAGCCCCCGCGCCGTCGCGCTGAGCCCCGTCGTCCACCTGCCCGGGGGGCGGAGGTGTTCACCGGACGCCGGTACGCCGTGTCCCCTCCGCAAGGCGCTTCTCCAGGTCGAAGGTGTCCGCTATGCCCCGAACGTGGAGTTGAAATTCGGGCAGGCCGCTTCCGCGATCCCTACCTTGTCCCGGCGCGCGCGCTTTCGAGCGGCAGAGCCTCGCGCATTGCTTCCCGCCGCCCGGTGAACCCTGGAATGCCCAGCAGCGAACCGTCGCTCTTCCAAAGTGGCATCCCCAGCTTCGACGCTCTCCTGGGAGGAGGCATTCCCTCCCGGCAGGCGGTGATCGTCACCGGCACGCCGGGGTGCGGCAAGACGGTGCTCTGCAGCCAGGTGGCCTTCGATGCCGCATCACGCGGCATCCCGGTGGTGATGGCCACCGTCACCTCGGAGCCCCATGACAAGCTGATGAGTTCGCTCTCCAGCTTCTCCTTCTTCAAGCCCGAGCTGCTGGGCGAGAAGCTCTTCGTCATCAGCGCCTACTCGGCGCTCAAGCGCGGACCGAAGGAAGCGCGCGACCTGCTGCTCCAGACGGTGCGCGAGCACAAGGCCGGCGTGCTGTTCATCGACGGGCTGCGCTCCATCCGGGACCTCTGGTCGGACGAGGCGCGGCTGCGCGAGTTCCTCTACGAGCTGGGGATCGGCCTTTCGGCCGTCAACTGCATTGGCCTGTTCACCACGGAGTACCCGCTGGACCGGCTGATGGGGCTGCCGGAGGCGACCACGGTGGACGGCATCGTGGCGCTGTCCATCCAGCCCCAGGGGGCGCGACGGTTGCGCCGCGTGGAGGTGGTGAAGCTGCGCGGCCGGGAGCACCTGACGGGCGAGCACGTCATGACCATCAACCAGGGCGGCGTGGAGTTCATCCCCCGGCTGGAGTCCACGCCCCTGGACTTCCACGACGAGCCGCCCACGCTGGCGCGCAAGGGGTTCGGGCTGCCGGAGCTGGACACGCTGATGTTCGAGGGGCTGCCCGAACTCAGCACCACCATGCTCGCGGGGAGCATGGGCATTGGAAAGACCCTGCTGGCCACCCACTTCGTCGCGGACGGGGCGCGCAGGGGCGAGCAGGGGCTGTTCGTCTCCTTCTTTGATTCGCCCGCCATGCTGATGGCGCGTGCGAAGCGCGTGGGACTGGACGTGGCGGCCCTGCACCGCGACGGGCTGCTGAGCTTCCAGCACGTGCCTCCCATGGAGTTGGAGGCGGATGTGTTCGTGCGGGACGTCCTGCGCAAGGTGGAGGCGCTGGGCGTGAAGCGGCTGGTCATCGACGGGCTCAGCGAGTTGGAGCAGTCCATCCTGGACCCGTCGCGGCGCCGGACGTTCCTCGCCTCGCTGGCGATGCGGCTGCGGATCCTGGGCGTCACGTCCATCTTCACCCGTGAAGTGCCCAAGGTCGTCGGCACGGAGCTGGACTTCAGCGACGCGCCGGTAGCCATCCTGGGAGAGAACCTGCTGCTCTTGCGCTACGTGGAGCTGCACGGGCGGATGCACCGCATCCTGTCCGTGCTCAAGATGCGCGACAGCAAGTACGCCAGCGACCTGCGCGAGTTCCAGATCAACGACACCGGGGTGAAGGTGCTCGCGCCGCTGCGCTCCGCGGCGGGCCTGCTGACGGGTCAGGCACAGCCCATCGGCTCCACCGTGGGAGGTGCCAAGGAATGAGCCTTGTCCTCATCGCGGAGGATGAAGAGGCGCTGCTGGAGGTCTTCTCCGAGGTGGTGGAGGACCTGGGCCACCGCGTGGTGCGCGCGCACAACGGCGAGGAGGCCCTGATGCTCGCGCGGACGGAGCCGCCGGACCTGGTGGTCAGCGACCACATGATGCCCCGCCGTACCGGCATGCAGTTGCTTCACGCCATGCGCTCCGAGCCCACCCTTTCGGAGGTGCCCTTCCTGCTGTTGAGCGCGGCCCGGCCGTCCGGGCGTGAAGCAGCGCAGACGTTCCTGGCGAAGCCGGTGGACCTGGCCACCTTCGAGCACGCGGTGAACTCGGCGCTCCAGAGCCATGCGACGATCCGCACGGAAGCGGCCCATGCCTCGCGCGAGTCGGCCACAGCGGTGAGCCTGGCCCGCGAGGAGATGCTCAACTGGGTGGCGCACGAGCTGAAGACGCCCCTGAGCTCCGCGCGGCTCAACACGCAGATGCTCCTGCGCAAGGTGCACAAGCGCGGCATCGAGGACGAGAGCCGCTCCGCGGAGGCCATCCTGCGGCAGTTGGACCGGATGAACGGGCTGGTGACGTCCATCCTGGACGCGTCCCGGCTGGCGGACGGGAAGCTGGAGTTGAGGCAGGAGCCCACGGACCTGGCGCGCTTCCTCCAGGAGCTGGTGCAGGACTGGCGTGAGATGCAGCCGGAGATGGACTTCACGCTGCAGTTGGGAGAGCCGGTGGAGCCCTTGTCCCTGGACGCGGAGCGGGTGCGCCAGGTGCTCAACAACCTGCTGTCCAACGCGGTGAAGTACAGCGGGGAGTCGCGGCGCATCGAGGTGGGCATGACGCTCAGCCCGGGCCTCGTGCTGGTGCACGTGCGCGACTGGGGCGTGGGCATCCCCGCCAGCGCCCTGCCCCACATCTTCGAGCGCTTCCAGCGCGCGGACTCCGACCGGGGACGGGGGCATGGCCTGGGGCTCTTCATCGCCGCCGCGCTCGCGAAGCTGCACGGCGGTTCGCTGTCCGCCCGGTCCACCCTGGGCGAGGGCTCCACCTTCATCCTGCGGTTGCCCCGGCGCAGCTGAGCGCGCCTCGTCCGTGAGGACGGGGCCGGCGACGCGACCGGCTCCGTCACTTCCAGCGGGCTACCGCGCTTCCATGCGGAACTGCTGGCAGTCGTTGTTGGACCAGGTCCACTGCTGCAGCAGCGTGCCGTCACCGCTGCCGCCCTGGCAGCCCGTCACGTCCAGCACCTTGCCGCTGTGGCGCGCCTCCAGCCGGACGTAGCCGTTGCCCAGGTCCACCGGCTTGAACTGCTGGTTGCTCCCGTTGGAGTACGTCCACTGCTGGAGCCCCGCGCCGTCCGCGCCGCTGGCGTCCTTCACGTCCAGCGCCTTGCCGCTGTGACGCGACACGAAGCGGTAGTAGCCGCTGTCCGTCGCCTCCATGGACCACTGCTGGCTTGCGCCCGTGTGGCAGGCCCACTGGTGGATGATGGCGCCATCCGCCGTGCTGGGACCGGAGATGTCCACGCAGCGGCCGGAGGCCTTGTTCACCAGCCGGTACGCTCCCGTGCCGCCCGTGCCCTGCGCCACCGAGTCGATGGCGTTGAGCAGCGACGTGCTCCCGGACGTGTCCTGGCTCAGCTCCCAGATCATCACGCCGCCGTTCTGAAGGCCCAGCCGCGTCTTGGCCTGGATGGTCGCGATGCCGTTGTAATAGACGTCCCCGACGTTGTCCTTGTAGGGCGCCTGCGAGTCGCGCGCGACCAGCTCCGAGTAGCCCACGTAGCTGGACGGAGAGCGGCCGTAGAACGGCACGCCCAGCACCGCCTTGGACGCCGGCAGCCCGCGCCCCTTCCAGTAGTTCAGCGACTGGACCGCGAGGTCATACGTCGAATGCGGCTGGCCGCCGTCGTAGGCCATGATGTTGAGGAAGTCGACGTCGCTGAACACCGACGCCGGCACGCCTCCGCCCGTGTAGCCGTTGGCCACCACCGCCGCCGTCAGCAGCTTGCCCCGGGTGTGCATCGCCGTGCCCAGCTCGCGCATGAGCAGCGCGTAGTTGTTCCCCGACGTGCCGGGGTCCGGGTACTCCCAGTCGATGTCCACGCCATCCAGACCGACGGCGTTGACGAAGTTCACCACCGAGTTCACGAACGCGGTGCGCGTGCCCGCGCTCCCGGCCATCTGTTCGAAGGCGCTGTCGTTGCCGTCGTTCCAGCCCCCCACCGCGATGAGCACCTTCACGCCCTGCGCGTGCGCCTTCGTCACCAGCGAGCGCAGCCGCGTGTCCGAGCTGCTCACGCCCGTGAGCCCACCCTGCGCCGTGGGCAGCGCGAACGCGTAGTTGATGTGGCTGAGCTTGCCGTACTGGAGCGTGTCAACGTTCCCCGCCCACGTCGGCAGGTAGCCCACCACGCGCGTCGCCAGCGCCGGGGACTCCACCGCGCCCAACGATTCATCGGACGTCGGAACGTCCCCGGGGCCCGAGCAGCCCCCCAGCGATGCGAGAAACACGGCGCCCAGCGCCAACGTCCGGAACGGCGTTGCGATGCGAGACACGGCAGACTCCTGCGTCATGGGTTTGACGGGCCGAACCCGTAAAAACCCATCAACCAGTTTTGCCGGAAAAACTCAACGACTCATCGTTCAGCAGCAGCGCCCCCCTCCGCCCCGGTAGCGGGCCTGGAGGCGGTCGTTGAAAAACTCCGCATAGGTCATCACCGCGCGGTCCGGATGGTGACGGTGCATGTGGGCGACATAGGTGTCGTAGTCGGGCACGCCAATCATCTGGCGCGCGATGCGCACGGACTTGCGCCAGCCCTGCTGGAGCGCCTGGACGAAGGCCGCCCTCACCGTTGCACCGGAGCGGCGGCAGCCACGTAGGGCGTCTCGTGCGCGGTGGGCACCGGGGAGCGCCGGGCCGCGAGGATGGCGCGCACGCCGAAGAAGAGGGTCGCCACGACCACGGCCATGAAGAACACGGTGAGGGCGGCATCCAGGTAGTCGTTGCGGATGATCTGCTCCATCTCCTCCACGGATTTCGCGGGGGCGATGACGCGGCCTTCAGCCACCGCCTGGGAGAAGGCCCTCGCGTGGGCGACGAAGCTCACGCGCACGTCGCTTCCGAACACCTTCTGGAAGCCGGCGGTGAGTGTGCACAGCACCAGCCACGCGGCGGGGATGCCGGGCACCCAGACGTAGCGCTCGCGCTTCATCTTCACCAGCACCACGCACCCCAGCGTGAGCGCCACGGCGGCGAGCATCTGGTTGGCGATGCCGAACAGCGGCCACAGCGTGTTGATGCCGCCCAGCGGATCCACGACGCCCTGGTAGAGGAAGTAGCCCCAGGCGCCCACGCACAGCGCGGTGGCCAGCAGGTTCGCGCCCCAGGACTCCGTGCGCTTCAGGGGCGCGTAGACGAGGCCCGCCAGCTCTTGGATCATGAAGCGGCCCACGCGGGTGCCGGCGTCCACCGTGGTGAGGATGAAGAGCGCCTCGAAGAGGATGGCGTAGTGGTACCAGAAGGCCATCATCCCCTGCCCGGACACGAGCCCGTGGAGGATCTGCGCCATGCCCACCGCCAGCGTGGGGGCGCCACCCGCGCGGGACAGGATGGTCGTCTCACCGATGTCGCGCGCCGTCTGCTCCAGGATTTCGGGGGTGATGACGAAGCCCCACTGGCTGAGCGTCTGCGCCGCCTGCGTCGCGCTGGTGCCGATGAGCGCCGCGGGCGAGTTCATGGCGAAGTAGACGCCGGGGTCCAGCACCGACGCGGCGATGAGCGCCATGATGGCCACGAAGGCCTCCATCAACATGGCGCCATAGCCCACCATGCGCGCGTCTGCTTCGCTGGCCAGCATCTTCGGGGTGGTGCCGGACGCGATGAGCGAGTGCCACCCGGACACCGCGCCGCACGCGATGGTGATGAACAGGAACGGGAACAGGCTGCCGGAGAACACCGGACCGGAGCCGTCCACGAACCGCGTCACCGCCGGCATGCGCAAATCGGGCGCCGCCAGCGCGATGCCCACCGCGAGCAGCATCACGGTGCCAATCTTGAGGAAGGTGGACAGGTAGTCGCGCGGCGCGAGCAGCAGCCACACCGGCAGCACCGCCGCGCAGAACCCGTAGCCGATGAGCAGCCACGCCAGCGCCTTGCTGTCGAAGGTGAACCAGGGCGCCCAGGTGGCGGACTCGGACACCTGGCCACCCAGGTAGATGCTGAGCATCAGGAGCACGAAGCCGACGATGGACACCTCCAGCACCTTGCCGGGGCGCACGTAGCGCAGGTACAGGCCCATCAGCACCGCGATGGGGATGGTCATGCCCACGGTGAAGGTGCCCCAGGGGCTGTGCGTCAGCGCCTTGACGACCACCAGCGCCAGCACCGCGAGGATGATCATCATGATCATCAGCACGCCCACCATCGCCGTCACGCCCGCCGCCGGCCCCAGCTCCATGCGGACCATGTCGCCCAGCGACTTGCCGTCGCGGCGGATGGACAGGAACAGCGTCACGAAGTCCTGCACCGCGCCCGCCACCACCACGCCCACGAGGATCCACAGCGTGCCGGGCAGGTAGCCCATCTGCGCGGCCAGCACCGGGCCCACCAGCGGACCGGCGCCCGCGATGGCCGCGAAGTGGTGGCCAAAGACAACCCACCGGTCCGTGGGCACGTAGTCCAGGCCGTCATTGCGAAGCTCGGCGGGGGTGGCGCGCGTGGGGTCCAGGCGCAGCGCTTTTTCGGCAATGAACCGGCCGTAGAAACGATATCCCAGCATGAACACCGCGACCGAGGCGACCACCAGCCAGATGGCGTTGATGGACTCCCCCCGGTGCAGCGCCACCACGCCCAGGCTGAACGCCCCGGCCAGGGCCAGCAGCACCCATCCCAACTTCCGAGCGACTCCACCCATGAGGACTCCCCGTCGCGGGCACGGCACCAACACCCGGCGCGGGGTTTATAGCGCACCCGTTGTCCCACCCCGCCCCGCGCGCGATGGGATGTCGGATCCTGAAGGAAGCCTCCCCGCCATGAACCTCCCGCGCCTCCGTCCGCGCGCTGTCCTGCCGTTGCTCCTCGTCGGCCTGCTGACCGCGTGCGCCACGTCACGTCCTGCCTTGGGCCCTGTTGACGCATCCGGGCCGGAGGTGTGGCGCTCTCGCGGGTATGGGTGGTTGCTCTCGGTGACGCCGGAGGGACTGCGCCTGCACCATGAGACGGCGGCGGGGTGCCATCCGGATCCCGCTTCTTCGTCGGAGCTGAAGCAGCTGTTTGGCGTCCAGGCGCCGGGGCCCTCGGAGGGTGTCCGGGACTTCTTCCCCGCGCCGGGGGAGACGCGCTACCGGTTCGACCGCATCGCCGCGCTTCCCGAAGACTGCGACCGGCACACTGTGTGGAGCGCTCCGGAGCTGTTCAATGTGTTCCAGGCGACCTTCGCGGAGCACTACGCGTACTTCCCCGAGCGGGGGCCGGAGTGGTTGGCGCGATTGGAAGCGGAGCGTCCCCGGGTGTCTCCAAGCATGGAGGGCCGGGCGTTGTTCACCCTCTTCGCGGAGGCACTCCGGACACTGGGCGATGCGCATGTGGCGCTGCTGGCGGATGACGCTTCGTCGGACGCGCTCACGTACGAGGAGCGCGCCACGGGGACGTTCGCGCTGCTGGAGCAGGAGGCCCGGCGGACGGGGCGCACCCCGAAGGCCGTGCAGAAGGAGTGGTTGGGCGCGTACCGCGATGGAATCCTCCAGACGGTGCTGCGCGGCCAGGGCCACCACGTCGCGAACCAGCGCGTGTTCTGGGGCTTCGCCGCGCCCGGGGTCGGCTATCTCAACGTGATGACGCTGGGGGGTTTCGTCGCCGCGACGGACGGCGATGACGCGACGCCGGAGCAGGAGCTGGCCGCGCTGGAGCCCGTGCTGGATGAGGCGATGGCCGCGTTCGCGGGGGCCACGGCGGTCATCGTGGATGTGAGCAACAACCGCGGGGGCCATGACGTCGTCGCGCGGGCGATCGCGGCGCGCTTCGCGGACCGGCCCCGGCTTGCGTATTCCAAGTGGGCGAAGGGGGCGAAGGACGTCCCGCCCCAGGAGTTCATCCTCACGCCCACGTCACGTCCGGCGTTCCATGGGCCCGTCCACCTGGTGACGAGCGACATCACGGTCAGCGCCGGGGAGGTCTTCACGCTGGCGATGCGCGCCCTGCCCCAGGTGCGCCACGTGGGCACCCGCACGCGGGGCAGCTTCTCCGACGTGCTCGTCAAGCCGCTGCCGAATGGCTGGACGGTCCACCTGTCGAACGAGCACTACACCGACCCGAAGGGAGAGGACTTCGAGGCACGCGGCGCACCGCCCCAGCAGCCCCTGGACGTGTTCCCCGAGGCGGACCTGTCACACGGGCATGCGGGGGCGATGCGTGCGCTGGCCGATTCGCTGGAGGCTCGCGGCGCGAAGTAGCGACGCGGCCCCCCAGCCTGAAGACCTCCGTCAGATGTTGATGCTCTGCGGAATCTCCGAGGGCAGCAGCGAGCGGTACGGGATGCGGCGCAGGTTGCGTCGCGCGATGGTCGCCTCCACCTCGCCGAGCCGCGTCTGGAAGTCCTGCAGGGGGACCGCCACGCGCGGATCCTGGAAGTACGACCCCGAGACGTACCGGTCATACGAGCCGAGGGCGCCGAAGTACACGCGTCCCAGCAGGGTCATCAGCGTCTGCTGCGAGAAGGCCTGCTGGAGCGGCGGCATGTACGCGAGGAGCGCCTGGATGTCGTCGGCCTTCGCGGCGAGCGGCGCGCCGGGCAGGGGCGCGTAGGCCGCCAGCGGCAGGGACGGCGTGAAGGACATGACGTAGGACTGGGGGAAGTTCACCGCGGCGTGCTGCGCGCTCGCGGTGAAGATGATCATCGTCACCAGGTCCGCGAGGTAGCCACGGGTCTTGAGGACGCCGTCCTCGCCGATGTCCTGCAACCGTCCGCCCTGGGGCGAGGCCAGCTCCTTCAACCAGGACTGGAGCTCGTAGTCCGACACCACGTCCGCGTCCGAGCCGTAATAGAGCGACACGTAGTCCGACACCCATTGATGGAGCGACGCCCAGACGAGCAGCCCGTCATCCCGGTACGGGTAGTCCGGGAACGCCTGCGCATCGTCCACGCCCCGGTTGGCGAAGCTGCGCGGGAACAGTTCCTGGTTGAAGCGGAAGCCCTCCACGGCCTGCACCGCCAGGGACGCGGACGCTTCGATGGTGCCCGGCAGCAGGCGGTCCACGAAGCCCCCCGGCGCGATGAGCGACTCCACGGCCGCGTTGTTGATGGCCAGCGTGCCCTGGAAGTGGGGCGCCAGCAGGACCTGGAGCGGGTGCTCCGGCGGAAGCTGTCGCGCGGTCGCCAGGGTGAAGGCCTCGATGAGCAGGTGGGTGAGCCCCAGGTGGCTGATCATCTCGTGCCAGGTGCCATCCGCGACCTGGAGGAAGAGCCGGGCAATCTCCCAGTTCAGCCCTTCCGAGGGCGTGACGACGGGCGTGGAGGGCCCCGGCGTCTGGGAGCACTGGATGGCCACCGCCCGCAGCAGCCGGTCCGCTTCACCCGCGCGGGGCACCGCGAAGAGGGCCAGCGGCGCGCAGACGTATTTCTGGGTCGGGAAGGTGCCCGCCTTCAGCCCTTCGAGCACCGCGTAGTCCGCGAGGTACACGCGGCCTTCGCCCATGGCCGTGGCGAGGCTGTCCTGCGGCCCCATCGTCGAGCGGAACTGCGCGTCCGTCACCGGGAAGCGCGCGTCGGGTGCGGACAGGCGACGGAGCACCACGGGGTTGGGGCCCGCGACCCGCAGGCGCGCGAACATGACGTCGTCGAGCGCGGCGCCCGCCCCGGGCGTCATGGGCAGCAGTTGGAACTGCGACTGGTAGCCTTGGAGGTTCTTCGGCTGTCCGTACTGCCCGATGACGCGCAGGAGCAGATCAAAGGCCGTGTCGCCCAGGAACTGGGACAGGTGGCCCAGGGAGTCCTTGAGCCCTTCCGCGAACTGCTCCAGCGAAGCGGGTGACGCCGGCTGCGCGCCCCGCGGGTTCAGCGGGGAGGCGGAGGAGGACCGCGTGCCACCGCCGCCGCCCAGGTCGATGGCGAACGACGGACCCGTTCCCGTCGCGAGGCCCTGCCCCGAGGCCACGCCCGCGAGGGCCACGGCGCTGGCCGGCGCGGAGATGACGTGGGTGGCGTCGAAGAGGCGCGAGAGGTTCAGGTGGTGGGTCTTGAGGTCCAGGTAGGCCTGCTCCGCCTTGTGGAGTTCCTCCTCGGTGAAGTCCTCGAGCTTCTTCGCGAGCGAGTCCGCCGACTCGAACAGATGCGAGCCCATGGAGATGAGGTTGCCGGTAATGCCTAGCGCCTGGTTCAGCACGCCCAGTGTCCAGACAAAGGCGAAGTTCTGCCCTGGGGGCACGGATTGCGCGACGCCCAGGGGTTGGACGCGCGTGGTGAAGTCGTAGACGTATTGCGTCTGGAGTTGGGCAAGCTGCTGCTTGCGCTGCTCCTGGGCCTGGGCGGAATCGTTCTGCGGCAGCGTGGGAGTCATTGGCATTCCTGGCGGGTGGGGTCCAGGGCGGGGCCGCGCTCCGGGAAGGCTCGGCCATCCTCCTCCAAAGCCAACACAAACAACCAGGGGCCCGCGCCGAATCGCCCCGCGGTCGGGGGGCGCGAAACACCCACCCGGCGTGGGGCGTGAACGGATGGACCTCTTCCTGCCTCCGGGGGCACCTGGGCCGCCTCCGTGTCAGGGGGCCAGGCAGGGAGGCAACCCGAAGCGTCGTGCCATCGCTGGCAGGAAGACCTACCTCTTCTCCCGTGGAGCCCGTGGGTCCCCACGAGGAGGACAACCGATGCCGACCCGTTCCCCCCGCCCGGAGGCGCCATGGGTGCGCCGGGAACGGGCTCCCGGTGGTTCAGCTCGCGGCGCGCCGGGCGGAGGTGACGTAGTCGGACGGGTCGAAGTGCTCCACGCGCCGTCGGAACGCGGAGGTGGTGCCGGGCCAGAGGGCGGAGTTGCGCCCCGTGGCATCCATGTACCAGCTGCGGCAACCGCCCTGGCTCCAGACGGTGGTGGACATCCGCGCGTCGAGCTCGCGGACGAAGGCGTCCTGCACTTCCGGCTCGGGCTCCAGGGCGGCGCCTGCTCGTGCCTCCAGGTAGCACAGCGCCCCCAGCACGTGCTCCATCTGGGCCTCCATCATCAACAACACGGAGGTGTGGCCCAGGCCCGTGTTGGGCCCCTGGAGCAGGAAGAGGTTGGGAAAGCCGCTCACGGTGAGGCCCAGGTAGGCGCGAGGGCTGCCCTCCCAGACCTCCGCGAGCGTGCGTCCGTCGCGCCCCCGGATGTGGTGTCCCAAGGGCATGTCCGTCACCGCGAACCCGGTGCCGAAGACGAGCGTGTCCACCGGGTGCACGGCGCCGTCCTCCGTGACGACGTCGTGCTCGCGCACCTCCCGGATGTGGGACGTGACGACCTCCACGTTCGGGCGCGTGAGGGCCGGCAGGTAGGTGTCGGAGAACAGGATGCGCTTGCAGCCCATCGTGTAGTGGGGCGTGAGTTTGTCGCGCAGCACCGGATCCGCGACGACGTGCCGGAGGTGGCGCAGCACCCAACGCTGGGCCAGGCGCAGGACCCACGGGTGCTGGAAGCCCAGCACGAGGGCATCCCGCAGCAGGCGCAGGCCTTCACGCAGGAGCCACCGGACACGCGGAACGCGGGCGTACAGCGCCTTGCGCAGCGCTCCGATGGGCTGGTCGCCCCGGGGCAGCACCCACGCGGGCGTGCGTTGGAAGAGGACGAGCCGCCCGACGACTGGTTGGATCTCCGGGACGAGCTGGACCGACGAAGCGCCCGTGCCCACCACGCCCACAGCGCGACCGGCCAGCGCGTACCCCGGATCCCACCGCGCCGAGTGCATCGCCTTGCCCTGGAAGCGCTCCAGGCCGGGCAGCGCGGGGATGACGGGTTCGCTCAGCGCGCCCACCGCGGGCACGAAGACGTCCGCGGTGAGTGGGCCGTGGGAGGTCTCCAGGGCCCAGCGGTTGCGCGCGGCGTCCCAGCGCGCGGACAGGATGGCGTGCTGGAAGCGCAGGTGCGGCGCCAGGTGGAAGTGCGCCACGCATTCACGCAGGTAGGCGTGGATCTCCCAGGCCGGGGAATAGACGCGCGACCAGCCCGGATTCGGCACGAAGGAGAAGGAATACAACAGCGACTGCACGTCGCACGCGCAGCCAGGATAGACATTGTCGCGCCAGACGCCGCCCACGTCGTCGGCGCGTTCGAGGACGAGGAAGTCCTCGATGCCCTCCTGCTTCAGCCGGATGGCCATGCCCAGGCCCGCGAAGCCCGCGCCCGCGATGGCGACATGCACGTGTGACGGGAGACGGGACACCGGGTGGACCTCCTGGAGCGGACGGGCCGCCCCTTGGGATGGCGCTCCGCGACGGACCGGAACAGGACAGGAGAGCCCATCCTCTCCCCACGTCGGGCGCGCACGCCGTCACCAAACCTCGCGCTTTCCCGATACGGTGGAGCCCATCCGCCGGACAGGCCTGCCTGCCCCCATGCCACGCCTGGGAGAGGTGGTGCGCTTGGAAGGACCCGCGCGCTTCAGGAGGATACTGTCCTCCTGGCCGCGCCCTTCGCGCAGCCTCCAAGGACGGTCCCTCACCGTGACGATTCCCGCGCCCTCCGTACACCACCTGCGCCCCGTCACGCCCGTGGATGACGGCTTCCTCTTCACGCTCTACGCGAGCACCCGCGCCCGGGAGCTGGCCTCCTGGGGCTGGGGCGCCGCGCAGCAAGAGGTCTTCCTGCGCACGCAGTACCAGGCCCAGTCGCGCCACTACGCCGCGATCTACTCCCCGGAAGGCCACGCCCTCATCGAGGTGGACGGAGTCCCCGTGGGCCGTCAGTGGCTCGTGCGCACGGAAGCGGAGACGCTGTTGGTGGACCTGGCCCTGCTGCCCTCGCACCAGGGGCAGGGGCTGGGCACGCGCCTGCTGTGCGCGATTCAAGAGGAGGCGGCCCGGGCGCGCGTGGCTGTCCGGCTGAACGTCACGCGCGACAATCCGGCGCTGCGGCTCTACACCCGGCACGGGTTCACGCCCGTGCCGGGAAACTCGCCAGCGTCACCCTACCTGGAGCTGTGGTGGAAGGCGCCGGACGATGGGGCCGGGACCGACGTCAGGTGAACGCCGGTCCCGGAGACTTCGGGCTCACAGGCCCAGCAGCGACTCCGGCTCGGGGACGACCGTCTGGAGGAAGTAGCCGCCCGTGCCCGCGCTGGCATTCCCGTTCGTGGTCGTGCCCGGGATGATGCCTCCGCCATTGCCTCCCGAGCCGCCGCTGCCGCCGCCGCCGCCTGCCGTGAGGATGCTGGTGCCCGACTGCGGCGCCGCGTTGGCACCTGCGCTGCCCTCCGACACCACCACGGAGCCCGTCACGCTGGGGCTCGCGGAAGCGATGAAGTGGACGATGCCACCGCCACCGCCACCGCCACCGCCCTCACCCGTGCCGAGGTTGCCGTTGTAGCCATCCGCGCCATTGCCACCCTGCGCGCGGATGATGCCCCCCAGCGTGATGGTCCCCTTCGCCGCCACCAGGACGATGCCGCCACCGCCGCCGCCCGTGCCCACGATGGACTGGCCCGCCGTCTGGGGGTTCACGCCACTGACCCCGCTCGCGTTGATGGTGCCACCAACGACGATGCGCACGTTGCCCCGCGCGGCCAGCATCACCGCGCCACCGCCAGCGCCACCGTTCGCGCCCGCGCCCGCGTAGAGGCGAGCACCGGCCCCGCCGGACGCGTTCTGGACCCGCCGCACCTGTGCGCCCTGGAACGACGCGAGCCCCACGCCACCGCTGTACGAACCCGCCGCCGTCCGGGCGACTCCGGCAGGAGCCTGGCCGCCGCCCAGGTCCTCCGCCCCAGGACGCACGGTGAGCGTCCCGCTCACGGTGATGTCACCCGAGGAGCGCAGCACCGTGCCACTGGGGACGATGAGTGTGCCCACGATGTTGATGCTGCTGAACTGGAGGTTGAAGCCCGAGGGAAGCTGGGACACGCCCGTGGGGGTGGTGAGGTCCACCGTCTGGCCGGAGCCCACGGTGAACGCGCCCGCGGAACCGTCGCCGTAGAGCCCCTGGGTGCCCGCCACGCCCTGCGGCCCCTGAGAGCCCGTCGCCCCCGTGGAACCCGGCGCTCCCGCGGGCCCCACCGGGCCAGCCGGGCCGACCGGGCCGGCTGAGCCCGTGTCGCCCTTGTCTCCCTTCGCGCCAACAGCGCCCGCCGAGCCCGTGTCGCCCTTGTCTCCCTTCGCGCCAACAGCGCCCGCCGCGCCCGTGTCGCCCTTGTCTCCCTTGGCGCCGGCAGGACCCGCGATGCCCTGCGGACCGATGGGCCCCATCAGGCCCATGGCGCCCTGCGGTCCCGTCGCGCCCGCGGGACCCGTGGGGCCCGCGATGCCCTGCGGTCCGGGCTCGCCCGCACCCGCCGGACCGATCTCGCCCTGAGGACCCATGAGGCCGGGCTCGCCCGTAGCGCCCTTCTCACCCTGGGGACCGGCCGGGCCCGTCGCTCCCGCGGGGCCCGTCGCTCCCGGAGGGCCCTCGGGGCCGGCGGGCCCATCCCCCGTCTGGCCCGTACACGCGGACACCATCAGGGTCGCGCAGAGCGACAACACTCGGAAGCGTGAGAACTCCCCACGGAGGGGCACGAAGAATCGAAGTGACATGGATTGGGTCCTCCCCCAACAGCAGGCGGTGCGGCGACGTGCAGCGTAGGAGAAAGCGCCGCCACGCCCTGTGAAGCTTCGCACACCCCGGGTCGGATTAATGAATGACGCGCCACGACCTTTCTTCAGGGTGGGCGGGCATGTTCTGTTCGGCGCGGAACACCCACCATCCACCCAGGGGGAACCATGTCTGAACCGTACATTGGCCAGATCATCATGTTTGGAGGCGACTTCGCGCCTCGCGGCTGGGCGCTCTGCAACGGCGCGCTGCTTTCCATCGCGCAGAACCAGGCCCTCTTCGCCATCCTGGGCACCACCTACGGCGGCAATGGCACGACGACCTTCGCGCTGCCGGACCTGCGAGGGCGCTTTCCCATGGCGCCGGGCCAGGGCCCGGGGCTGGCTCCGCACACCCTGGGAGAGGCGGCCGGCGGGCAGTCGGTGACGCTGATCTCGACGCAGATGCCCGCGCACACCCACCCGCTGATGGCGAACATGCAGGAGGGCAACGCGGAGAGCCCGGAGGGCGCGTACCTCGCCGCCTATCCTCCCGGCACCACCCCGACCCCCTACAACACGACGCCCAACACGGTGATGGGCCCCCAGGCCGTGGGCATCGCGGGCGGCGGTCAGCCGGTGCCCATCATGAACCCATACACCGTCGTGAACTTCATCATCGCGACGGAGGGCGTCTTCCCCTCGCGGAGCTGATGCCAGACACCGGAAGGCTCCGCGCCAGACGCGGGGCCTTGCGCGTCACCCCAACACTTCCGCGCGGGTGATGCGGTCCAACCGGAAGTGGCGACGTTCGCCGGACGCGAGGTCCACCGCGTCCAGCCGCGTCTCGTGCCGGTCCATCACCACGGACTCGATGCGCACCTCGCGCACCGTCTCCAGGAAGTTGCCGTCCACGTAGGTGATGCGCAGCGGCTGGCGTTCGAACCACGCGCGCTCCAGCGACTCACGCACCCCTTTTCGCGTCGGCAGCGACGGCACGCCCAGGAAGGTCAGCTCCCGCAGCCGGGCCAGCAGCTCGCGCTGCGCGGACGTGGACAAGGCCGAGCGCACCTTGTCGAGCGCCGACTCCAGCGTCCCCGTGAAGGGCAACAGCCGCATGTCGATGGCGAAGCGGCCCAGCGCCACGATGAGCGCCGCCTCGCGCGCGGTGAAGTTCACCGGCGGCAGGCTGTAGCTGCGGTCCAACGCATAGCCCCCGCCCCGGCCCCGCTCCGCGCCCACGGGCAGGGACGCGGCGCGCAGCGTGTCCAGGTCCCGGTAGATGGTCCGCACCGTCACGCCGAAGCGCTCCGCGAGCACCTCCGCGGTGACGCCGGTGCGGCGACCCCTCAAGTACTCCGCGAGGGCGAAAAGACGCTCGGTGCGCTGCATGGCCTTGGAATCCTGACATACCGCTGTCAGCCGGGGGCCTCAAGCTGCGGGAAAGCGACCGTGATGCGAAGCCCCTTCGACAGCCCGGTGGACC
>NZ_RAWD01000679.1:0-929 GCF_003612065.1 Corallococcus sp. CA047B | reverse complement strand
GAAGTGGGCGCCACCACGGTGCTGCTCACCACCGCCCTCTTCCACGAGATGGCGCGTGAGGAGCCCGGAGCGCTGGCGGCCCTGCGCAACACCTTCTTCGGCGGGGACCGCGCCGACCCTCGCGCCGTGCGCAACGTGCTCGCGGCGGGCCCCAAGGGCCAGCTCACCAACCTCTACGGCCCCACCGAGGCCACCGTCTGCGCGACCTTCCACGCCGTGGAGGCACTGGCGCCGGACGCCACCGTGGTGCCCATCGGCCGGCCCGTGGCCCGGGCCCGGCTGTACGTACTGGACGCCCACGGTGAGCCCGTGGCGCCCGGAGTGCCGGGCGAGGTGTTCATCGGCGGCGCGGGCGTGGGCCGTGGCTACCCTGGCCACCCCGCGACGACGGCGCAGCGCTTCGTGCCGGACGCCTTCAGCGGCGTGCCCGGCGCACGGCTGTACCGCACGGGCGACAGGGCGCGGTGGCGGGCGGATGGGACGCTGGACTTCGTGGGCCGGGTGGACGCGCAGGTGAAGGTGCGCGGCTTCCGCATCGAGCCGGGCGAGGTGGAGTCCGTCCTGCACTCGCACCCGTCCGTGCGCGAGGCGGTGGTGGTGGTGCGCGAGGACGTGCCGGGCGACAAGCGGCTGGTGGCGTACGTCGTGGGCCACCCCACGCTGGACGCGTCCGTGCTGCGCGCCTTCCTCAGCGAGAGGCTGCCCGCGCACCTGGTGCCGTCCGCCTTCGTGCCCATGGCGGCGTTGCCGCTGACGCCCGGAGGGAAGCTGGAGCGCAAGGCCCTGCCCGTCCCCGAGCAGTCCGCCGCGGCCTCGCTTCCCACCGTCCCCGAGCACCTGACGCCCTTCCAGCAGCGCGTCGCCGGCCTCTTCCGCGACGTGCTGCACGTGGAGCGCGTGGGCCTGCACGACGACTTCTTCGCCCTGGG
>NZ_RAWD01000678.1:0-948 GCF_003612065.1 Corallococcus sp. CA047B | reverse complement strand
CCCCGGAGGACACGCGCGAGCGGGTGCTCCTGTGCCGCACCGGCGAGGAGGGCCGCGTGGCCATTCCCCTGTCGCGCGTGGCGCGGCTGGAGGAGCTGCCCCTCTCGGAGGTGGAGCACCTGAGCGGGGGCATGGAGCTGGCGCGCTACCACGGCCAGCTGCTGCCCCTGGTGCGCGTGGCCTCCGTGTTGGAGGCGCGGCCCGGCCCAGCGGCGCGACTCACCGACGGGCTTCGGCACGCGGCGGATGCATCGCTGTCCGTCGTCGTCACCACGCACGCGGACACGCGGGTGGGACTGGTGGTGGACGCCATCCTCGACGTCGCGGAGGTGGAGGTCGCCCTCCAGCGCGAGACGCGGCGCGCGGGGGTGCTGGGTTCCATGGTGGTGTTGGATCGCGCCACCGAGTTCCTGGACGTGGAGGGCGCCGTGCGCGCCGTGCACCCGGAGCTGCTCGCGGGAGGCGCGCCATGAGCACCCTGCGTCAGTTGTGCTCCTTCCACGTGGGCGAGCACCTGTTCGGTCTGGACATCGAGCGCGTGCAGGAGATCCTCCTGCCGCCTCCGCTCACGCGCGTCCCGGGCGCCCCGCCGGAGGTGGCGGGGCTGCTCAACCTGCGCGGGCAGATCGTCCCCGCCATCGACCTGCGTCGCCGTCTGGACCTGCCGGAGGGCACCGCCCCCGCGGACGCGCCCCATGTCGTGCTGCGGGGAGATGACGGCGCGGTGAGCCTGCGCGTGGATGCCATTGGCGACATCCTCCCCCTGGAGGATGCGGCGCTGGCGCCCCTGCCGGACAACCTGCGCGGGTCGCTGCGCACGATGTTGCTGGGCGTCCACGCGCTGCCGGACCGCCTCCTGCTGGTGTTGTCCGCGGACGCGGTGGTGGACGGGCTCCCGCCCGCCTCCGGCCCTTCCGCCTCCCCTTCCTTCCCTGCGTTGTCCCAGGA
>NZ_RAWD01000677.1:0-952 GCF_003612065.1 Corallococcus sp. CA047B | reverse complement strand
GTGGCGGGTGGGCCCGGCGCTCGCGCTGGAGGCGGCGCTGTCCGGGGAGGTGCTCCTGGGGCGGCCCCGGCTGGGCTACGCGCGGGACGGCGCGTTCGTGTTCCGGGAGGACGGCTGGTCCGTGCGACCCCGACTGGGAGTGGGAATGGTGATTTTTCCGTGAGCGCCGATGACCCGATTCCGCCGCGCGCTGCCTCTGTGTCGGACATGAGGAGTTCGGGCTCACATGCGACCGTCGCCCCCCGCGCGCCGGAGGACGCCCGACTGGCGGCGGCCATGCGGGGCCAGCGCGACGCCATCGAGTCCCTGCTCCTGGACTTGCTGCCCCGGGTGCGCAACCTGGTGCGCTACCTGGTGCGCGGGGACTCGGACGTGGAGGACATCGCGCAGGAGTCCCTCATCGCGCTCGTGCGGGGCCTGCCCACCTACCGCGGTGACGGGCGTTTCCACGGCTGGGTGGACCGGGTGGTGGTGCGCACCACGTTCGCGTGGCTCAAGCGTTCACGCGGGCGCGAGGCCCGCTACAGTGGGGATCCGGTGGAGTTGCTGGCGGTGCCGTCCGATGAAGCCCTGGCGGATGAATACGTGCACCGCCGTCACATGGTGACGCTGCTGGACAGGCTTTCGACGGAGCAGCGGCATGCGTTGGTGTTGCATCACGTCCTGGAATTGAGCGTGCAGGAGATCTCCACGGAACTGGGCGTCCCCTTCGAGACCGTGCGCAGCCGGCTGCGGCTGGGACGCACCGCCCTGCGTGCGCTGGCCTCCGACGGCGACGCGCCGGAAGGAGGCGCGTGATGGCCTCCTTCCCGTCAGGGGATGGCGACGAGGAACCGCTGAAGGACCTCCTGCGGCCGCTCGACGATGAATCAGGGCCGGCGCGTCGGCTGTCCCGCCAGCGCTCCAGCGCGCTCGTGGCGGCGGCGTTGGACGCGGCGCTCCAGCCCACGGC
>NZ_RAWD01000676.1:0-976 GCF_003612065.1 Corallococcus sp. CA047B | reverse complement strand
GGGTGGCTTCGGCTGGAGCGGCCGGTGCCTGGGGGCGGGCGGAGGTGGGGGCCGTCGTGGCACCTGACTCCTGGGCCTGGGCGGAGACGGGCTTCGCCTCGGCGGCGGGAGCCTGCGTGGGGACCGCGGGCGTCTTCGCCTCGGCAGTCGGTGTGGCCGCCCGGGCACCTGCCTCACCCGAGGCCGGGCGGGTGACGCTCCCCTTCGCCGGGGCCGTCCCCTGCCCCCAGGCGGACGTCGACGCCGTGCCGAACAACACCACCGCCGACACAGCGAGCTGGAACCTGCGCGTGCGAACCATGTCCCTCTCCCGTCCTTGCCCCCGGCGGGCGAGGATTTCTACTGCCTGCGAGCCACGGTCCCTGACGGATCCGCGACCCCACCGTCCGTCAGCCGACCTTGCGATCGACGAAGGGGGATCCCCATGCCCGACCTGATGCGGGGGATGGCCCCACCGTAGCCCAGGTTGCGCCGGTCCAGATCATCCAGCCGCATGTCCACCCGTCACGCCCGGCTTCCACAAGGACCGCGGGATGTGCGTCGGACGTGTCCGGCAAGCCGCCCAGGCTCACGCGGTGGGGTTGCTCGCCAGTGGCCACGTGCGGCGCGCGGGACATGCGCACGGCGACACCACAGCCGGGGTGGGGAGCTTCGGACACGCCCGGCAGGCCCTTCCGGGGTGGCCCTTCAAGGCCAACCCCGGCGCCGCCGGGCGCCTCCGCCCTTCCTAAGTAGGTCGCCAGAAGTTCTCTAACAAATCGCGTAGCCAGAAGCCCTCGGCGAGGCAGCCCGCCTTGCGGAGGGCGTCCTGGGCAGAAAGGCCCAGCACCCAGCGGATGGCGGCGCCGGCGTGCTGCTCGACCGTGGGGTACTGACGGTTGGCGGAAACGCGTTGCTTCAGGGGGCGCCACAGATGATCCATGCAGTTGAGTTCTGAGCGCTGCTTGGGCAACAGCAGCAGGTGGATTCCGAGGCG
>NZ_RAWD01000675.1:0-983 GCF_003612065.1 Corallococcus sp. CA047B | reverse complement strand
ATCCACCGCCGGGCCACCCCCTTGCCCCCGGGTGGCCCGGCGGTGGATGAAGCGTCCAGGGAGCGCACGCCATGTCACGGTCGGATCCACGCCACGCGAAGCCTGTCTCCAACGCGGCGGAGTCTCCTTCCGACACGGGGGCCGGGCGGACGCCCTCCGCGCTGAAGGACCTGCTGGAGGAGGTCCGTTCCCCGGCCGCGACGCGTTCGGACGTCTACCTGCTCGTCGACGCGCTGGGCCGGGCACCGGCGGCGGAAGAACCGCACCGGGCGCGCGCCGACCTGCTGCTGCACCTGATGGCCCGCGACAATCCCGTGGGCGACTACACGGGCCGGAACGGGAAGACGGTGCGTCACGCGGCGCGGGATGCCCTGCTGGCGTTGGGCTTTCCATACGCGCTGGAGGTGCCACCCGAGTTGATGGGGCAGGCCCCGCCCACGCAGCCTCCCCGGACGGGAATCGGGAGGGGCGGGTTCGCCTCCCTGGCGATCCTCACGCTGTACCTGACGGTCCTCGGCTCATGGGCTGTGTGGAATGACCTGACGGTCCGGCGCTCCAGCCACGTGCTTCCCCCTCGGTTCACGCGCGACACCGCGATGTCCATCGCGTTCCTGGCGGCGTTCATCTGGCTGCCGCCGCTGGTTTCGCTGTGCGGTCATGCCTTGAAGCGCCGCTGGCTGCAGAGCATCGGCTCGACGCTCCTCGCGGTGCAGGCGATCCCCTGGGTGTTGATCGCTGGCGCCTCCCTCTGGAACGGACGTGAGCCCCTTCAAGCGGCCATCCTGCCCTGGTACCTGTCGTTGTGGGCCCTCTGGGCAACGCGCCCGTTGCCGAAGTCCCCGCCCTGACCTTCCACGCGGGAGCGGACCCGACGACAGACAGTGTCTCCAGGTTCCCTCCAGACCGCGGCCGCCGCCCCTTGCGCCCGGAAGGTGGGCGGGAGGATGACTGTCTTCAGGAGCGCCATCCCATGTCTTCCCCGC
>NZ_RAWD01000674.1:0-984 GCF_003612065.1 Corallococcus sp. CA047B | reverse complement strand
GAGAGGGAGGGGAGGGGGCCGAGGAGGCGAGTCCGGGCTTGAGGCAGCGGCCAGGAAGGAGCGGACACCGCGAGTGGACTGGGCCGAGTCGCGCAGGAGGACGTTCGACTTCGACGTGTTCGCTTGGATGAGGTGGGGAGGCAGGCGGCGGGGCTTGGCGTCCCGGGTCCACTCCTCTTCATCCTCAGACTTCCTCGTCAGGTAGAAGCGTGCGGAGCAACTCATCGTCGGGACCGAGCGGACGCCAGCCGGGCGGCGGCGGGGTGGCAAGGAGCGCATCGCTGGCTTGGTCTACGCGCTCTTGATGGGTTTCCGGTGTGTAACCACTCCATCGACCGAGTGCTATGGCAACGTCCATACGGGTTCCGTCGTCCATCACGGTCGGCCAGCCGTCAGGGAAGTCGTCGGACAACTCGCGCACGAGCACATCGCGCACAAGACGTGTGACTTGCCTGCGCTGCTCTGCCTCTGCAAGCAGCCCGCTGAACACCTGCACCGCGGCGACATCGTCTTCACCAAGCTCGTCGGCCAACCTATGTAATGGAACGGCAGGGCGCGCCTCCGCAAAGGCGGTGAGCGTGTCGTAACCACGCTCGCGGACCCGCTCATACAGGCGGGCTCTCACGTCGCCCGCCCACGGATGCCGAGCGCTCATGGGCCCCTCCAGGAGACGAAGTTCATTGGGAGCTTATAGTCCTTCATGTGCTTTGCGACGAGCTTCAGGACGGCATCCCGCGTCAGCATCCGGCCGGCTCGTGCATCGGCTTTGAGTAACTCGTGCATAAGAGACTGGTTCCATTCACCGGGCCATGTGCGACCCAACTTCCAGTTCCCCCCGCCGTGAATCGCCTCATGGTGGGCCTGCTCCAACCGGATGCAGAACTGGTCAATGTCCATGTCGCCCTTGAAGCCGCGCTGCTCGAACCACTCGCGGTGCTCTTGCGGCAGCACATGGTGTTTCGGAGCGTCCGACATGCCCGCCCC
>NZ_RAWD01000673.1:0-993 GCF_003612065.1 Corallococcus sp. CA047B | reverse complement strand
CCGTCACCCCTGCCCTGGCCCCATGATTTTCCACCGCCCGGCTTTCCCACCCCTGCCCACCTCCTCCGCGCCAGGTGCCCGGAACCAGGAGACTTTCCGGCCAGCCAGGGAAGCGTTCAGGAGGGCGGGACTGGCATCCGCCTTGCTGAAGGTTTCCCCACGATGATCCTGCGTGCCCTAGCCCTTGTCGCGTGCCTGCTCCTGGGCGCTCCCGCCGGGGCGGCGTCCGGGGTGGAGCAGGCGCGGGCGAAGGCCCAGGCGGCGCGAAGCGGCGTACGCACCCTGCGCACCCAGCAGCAGGGCCTGCGCGACGAGCTCAACGGGCTGGCCGCGCGCATCGAAACGCTCAAGTCCCAGCGCCAGGGGAAGCTGACGACGGGCGGGGAGCTGGAGTCCGCGCTGCGCCGCTCGCAGGAGCTGAGCGGGGAGCTCACCGGGCTGGCCTGGTCGGTGTCCGGCGCGGAGGGCGAAGTCGAGCGCGCGCACCTGGCGCTGCACGGCGCGCTGTCGCAGGAGCTGACGCGGCTGCGCTCGGCCTGGGATGCGACGACGGACCGGACGGAGCGGGCGCGGCTCTTGGAGCAGATGCGGTCGGTGCGCGAGGAGCGGGAGGCCGTGCGCGCGGCGCTGCCCGCCTCCCAGGTGCCGGCGCTGGACGGGGCCACGCGGGGGGATGACCCGGAAGACCTGCTGGCCCAGGCGGACGCGCTGCGCGACAGCCAGGACAAGGTGCGCCAGCGGCTCCAGGCCCTGAAGGCGCGCATCACCGAGGTGCGCGAGGAGCGCGACCTGGACCGGCGCATGAACGACTTCCTCGGGGAGGAGTCCATGTTCGACGACCAGGACCGGCGCCTGCGCCTGCGCTCGACGGGGGACCAGGGCCTCCAGGTGGCGCCCACGCAGCGGACCGGCCCCCGGGCGCCGACGTTCATCGCGGACGACATGTCGGACCCAGCTCCCACGGTGGGCGGAGGCGAGGCGGGCGGCGGGGAC
>NZ_RAWD01000672.1:0-999 GCF_003612065.1 Corallococcus sp. CA047B | reverse complement strand
CGCTGCGCCTCCGCAGGCTCCGGCCGCGCAGCCGCCGCGTGCCGCCGCGCCCCGCGCTCCCGTGCCCGTGACGGATGGACCGACGGTGCGCGCGTCCGCGTCACCGGCGGATGCGACGGTGCGTTCCGCCGCACCCCAGGCCGATGCGACGGTGCGTTCCGCCGCGCCCGCGCGAACCGTCACGCCGCATCCCGATGCGACAGTGCGTGCCGCCGCGCCCCAGGCTGATGGGAACGTGCGTGCCCCGGCGCCGCAGGCCGAGGCCGGCGTTCGCGCGGCGCAGCGTGCACCTGCTCCGCCGATGGACGCGGCCGCGCGGGCCTCCGGACCGCAGGCCGATGCAACGGCTCGCGCCTCCGCGCCGCCTGCGGAAGGCCAGATCCGGGCTCCCGCGCAGCCTGAGCGCGCCGCGGCTCCCCGCGTGGCCACGCCCGCTGCCGCCGCGCCCGTGCCTCCGCGCGCCGCGCAGCCTTCCGCGCACGCACCGTCCGGTGCCGTGCTCCCGCCGCGCCCCGCTGCCGTGCAGCCGCCGAATGCGGCCCCACAGGCCGCGAGCGCCCCGCCGCGCGCCGCGCCCACGGCCGCCCTGTCGGATGCGGGCTTCCAGAATCCTGGCGTCGCCGTGCCTCGCGCGGCGCAGGCCCCGGTGAACGCGGAGCCCCGTCCAGGCTCCGTGCCCACGCCGGCCTACGGGACGGAGGCCCATGGCGCGCGTCCCGTGCCGGCGCCCGGTCTGCCCCGTCGCGAAGCCGCCCCCGCGCAGGCCCAGGCTGCCTCCGGTCTTCCTCGGATGGAGGCTTCCGCCCAGACTCCGGCCGCGTCGGGCCTCCCGCGCATGGAAGCGCCCGCGCAGGCTCCGGTTTCCTCGGGCCTTCCGCGCCGCGACGCCGCGCCGGCCCTGTCGCACGATTCAGACGCGTCCTTCCTTCCCCCGTTGGAGACTCCGGCCTTCGCCGCCGCCTCCGAGTCACCCGCCCCGGGAGTGTCCCGCATGGAAGC
>NZ_RAWD01000671.1:0-1000 GCF_003612065.1 Corallococcus sp. CA047B | reverse complement strand
CGGCGGTGCCCCGCGCCCTGCTCGTGCCCGCCACCCCGTCCGGGCTGCTGCGCCTGGCCGCCGTGGAGTGGGCCGGGATGGCGCTGGGATGGTTCGTCATGGCGTGGGCTCCCGTGCTCGCGCCGCTGGCGGTGCTCGTCGTCGCGGGACGGCTGCACGCGCTGGGCGTGCTGCTTCATGACGCGGTCCACCTGCCCACGCGAACACCGGAGTGGAGACTGTGTCCGCTGACCGTGCTGGCGGGCTACCCGGTGGCGTCCACGCTGGAGGCCATGCGCTACCACCACCTGCGCCACCACCGGGACGCGGGCCTGCCGACGGACCCCTACCGCAAGCCTCCGGACGGCGGTCCCTTGCGCACGGCGTGGCGGTGGCTGCTGCTGCTGGGCGTGATTCCCGGATGGGTGCTGCGCGGACCGGTGGGGCTCTGTGCCTGGGCCATCCCCGCGCTGCGCACGCCGTACGCCCGGGTGTTCCTGCAGGACCGCTCGGGTCGCGAACTCACGCATGACGCGGAGGTGCTCGCGTGTGCTCGCGCGGAAGTCGGTCAGGTGCTCTTCCACCTGGGCGTGCTGGCACTGGCGCTGCGGTGGCCCTCCCAGGTGGCGTGGGGGTATGGACTGCCGCTGCTGGTGGCTTCGGGGTTCAACGCGCACCGGTTGCTCGCGGAGCACACCGCCATGCCCGCGCACGGTCGCTCGCTGGGGGACGTGTTCGCGTGCACGCGCGACCAAGGGCTCGGGTGGCTGGGGCGTTTGGGATTGGCGCCGCGCCATGTGGGATTGCACGTGGTGCATCACCTGCATCCGCACGTGTCGCTCACGCACCTGCCCCGGCTGCGCGCGTGGTACGTCGCGCGCTTTCCTGAACACTATCCCCGGCCCCGTCCCTACTGATGCTCTCCGCTTCGACCCGTGTGTTGCTGGTGGTGTTCCTGCTCGCGGTCGCGGGCGCGGCGGCGTTCTTCCGGCACCGGCAGAACGCCCGGGGGGGACGGGGT
>NZ_RAWD01000670.1:0-1011 GCF_003612065.1 Corallococcus sp. CA047B | reverse complement strand
GGGCGGGCTGGTCGTCGGACACGGACGCGGTCCACGCGACGTCGGAGGTGCCCGCGAGGCGGGATGCGGACAGGCCCTTGATGACGGGCGCGAAGAGGATGCGCACGGTGGTGCCCAGCGAGTCGGTGGAGCGGTCCGCGGGCAGCACGCGCGTGGTGAACGTGGTGCTGATGGAGTGGCCGGCGGGGTTGGTGACGGTGAGCGAGTGGGTGAAGTCCACGGGGCTCGGCAGGCCGAAGGGGGGCAGGTAGCGGGCGACGAACGCGCCGGAGGTGCCGGTGAGCGTCAACGTCCCGTTGAAGGGCACGAAGGAGCCCCCGGTGGGGTCGGCGGTGAGGACGAAGGACAGGGCTTCGTTGGCGTTGGCTTCGACGAAGAAGGTGACGGTGGCGGGCTGGCCGAAGACGAACTCCCCGGGCAGTTGGATGCGCGGGATGCGGGGCAGGGTGATGGGGGCGCCGGTGCCGGAAGGGGACAGCAGGAGGGCGACGGACTCGCGGTCCGCGATCAGCGTCTGCGTGGTGCTCCCTTGGAAGAGGAGCCCGCCGCCTCCGTCGTACGCCCGCGCGATGAAGGTGAGGGATTGATGGCGCGGCAGGGACGGCAGGGTGCCGGACCAGCCGGAGGGGGAAGGCACCAGGTCGAAGTCGGAGAAGAGCGCCGTGTGGCTGGCGGCGTCCTCCACGTCGATGCGGATGCGGGCCACGTCCTGCCAGGTGAAGCCGAGGGCGGACACACGGCCCATCAAGGCTTCGGAGAAGACGTCCCGCGCGCCAATGGCGACGGTGACCTCCGACCCGGTCCGCGCCGGGGCCTCCGGCGACCCGGGCCGCGGACCGGAATCACAACCCGGACCCACGCAGAGCAGGACGAGCAGCAGGCCCACGAAGGGCGAGAGGACGCTTCGCATCACGGGGCTCCGGGGACTGCATGAAGAACCACGAGGCGGGCGCCCCGGCATGTCGGGCGCCCGCCTCAAGAGGGACGACGGTTACGGCGCGGGCGGGGTGG
>NZ_RAWD01000066.1:0-32650 GCF_003612065.1 Corallococcus sp. CA047B | reverse complement strand
GCACCCCGCCTCCCCGCCGGGCGCCGCCCCCGACGAGGCCGCCCTGCAGGAGCTGGCGAGGAGCGCCTTCACCTTCGTCCGCGCGGGGGACGCCCAGGCGTTGCGCCAACTGCTCGACGCCGGACTGCCCCTGGGACTGCGCAACGAGCGCGGAGATTCGCTGCTGATGCTGGCCAGCTACCTCGGCCATGAGGACGTCACCCGGCTGCTGCTGGAGCGCGGGGCGGATCCGGAGCGGACCAACGACGGAGGGCAGACGCCGCTCGCAGGGGCGGCCTTCAAGGGCCACCTCGCCATCGCCACGCTGCTGCTGGACCGGGGCGCACGGGTGGATGGCGCGGGCCCGGATGGGCGCACGCCGCTGATGTTCGCGGCCATGTTCGACAAGCTGGAGATGGTGGAGCTGCTGCTCCAGCGCGGCGCGAACCCGAACCATCGGAGTGCGGACGGGAGCACGGTCCTGACCGCCGCCCGGTCCATGGGCGGCACGCGCGTGGCCGCCCGGCTGGAGGCCCTGGCCTCGGGACAGTCCTGAACCAGCGCGGACCTGGAGGCGCCTTCAGGCTCCAAGCTCCAGGCTTGGAGCCTTACGCGTTCGTGTGACCCCAGGTGCGCTCCTCCCGCGTCCCCTGGCCCTCCGTGTCCAGCGGCGAGTCCTCCACCAGGGAGGTGACGCTGTCCACGATGTGCTCCGCGTCGATGCCGGCCGCGCTCAACAGCTCCGCCGGCTTGCCGGAGCCGGGCAGCTTCTTCACCGCGAGGCGCGCCACGGTGGGCAGTTGCTCGCGCTCGCCCGTGAAGGCCTCCAGCACCGCGTCCCCCAGGCCGCCCTCGGCCCAGTGGTCCTCGACCACCAGGAGCCGGCCCTGCGCCTCACGCGCGGCCTTGCGCAGCGTCTTCACGTCCACCGGCTTCACCGAATAGAGGTCGATGACGCGCACCAGGACGCCGTCCTCCTTCAGCAGTTCGTACGCCTTGAGCGCCTCGTGCAGCGTGATGCCGGCGGCCACCACCGTCACCACGTCCCGGTCGGACTGCCGCAGCACCTTGCACCCACCCAGGGGGAACTCCTCCGACGCGGGGTAGAGCACCGGCGTCTTCTCCCGCGTGCTGCGCAGGTAGGTGATGCCCTTGCACTCCACCAACTGGGCCATCAGCTTCGCGGTCTGGTTGGCGTCGCTCGGGTAGACCACGGTGCTGCCGGCCACCGCGCGCATCATCGCCAGGTCCTCCAGCGCCATCTGGGACGGCCCATCCTCACCGATGGAGACGCCCGCGTGGCTGCCGCACAGGTGCACCGTGGCGTTGGAGATGGCCGCCATGCGGATCTGATCATACGCGCGCGACAGGAAGGCCGCGAAGGTGCTCACGAAGGCGCGCTTGTTCAGCACCGCCATGCCCACCGCGGTGGACACCATGTTCTGCTCGGCGATGTACATCTCGAAGTAGCGCTGGGGATGCGCCTTGTGGAACTCCTGCGAGTACGTGGAGTTGGAGACCTCCGCGTCCAGCGCCACCACGTCCGGGCGCGCGTTGCCCAGCGCCAGGAGCGCGTCGCCGTACGCCTTGCGCGTGGCCTCCTTCTGGCCGACTTCATACGTGGGCAGCTTCAGCGGCGCGGCCGCGTCCTGACCGGAGGGCTTCAGCGCGTCCGGCTTCTGCACCTGGATGCGCACGTCGCGCTCGCCGCCCAGCTCCTGGATGGCCTCCTTCGCCTTGTCCTCGGGGAGCGGCTTGCCGTGCCAGCCCTCCTGGTTGGCGATGAGCGAGTAGCCGCGGCCCTTCTCCGTCTTGAAGACGAGGCAGGTGGGCTGGCCCTTCTTGCCCTGGGCTTCGGCGAACGCGCGGTCGATGGCGCCCAGGTCGTGCCCGTCCACGGCCAGCGCATGCCAGCCGAAGGCCCGGGCGCGGGCGAGGTACACCTCCGCGTTCCAGCCCAGCTCCGTCTGCGTGCTCTGCCCCAGCCGGTTCATGTCGATGAGCGCGCAGAGGTTGTCGAGCTGGTAGTGGCCGGCCTTGTCGAACGCCTCCCACACGGAGCCCTCCGCCGTCTCGCTGTCGCCCATCATCACGTAGGTGCGAAAGGGCAGCCGGTCCAACCGCGCGGCGAGCGCCATGCCGACGCCGATGGCCAGCCCCTGTCCCAGGGAGCCGGTGGCCACGTCCACGAGCGGCAGCACGTGCGGGTTGGGGTGGCCCTCCAGCCGGCTGCCGAACTGGCGCAGCGTCATCAGCTCCTTGTCATCAATGGCGCCCGCTGCCTTGAACGCGGAGTAGAGGACCGGGCAGGCGTGGCCCTTGGAGAGCACGAAGCGGTCGTTGTTGGGCGCCTTGGGCTGCTGGAAGTCGAAGCGCAGGTACTTCTGGAACAGCACCGCCAGGATGTCCGCGGCGGACATGGACGAGCTGGGATGGCCCGAACCCGCCGCCGTGGTGCAGCGGATGCTGTCGATGCGCAGCTGCGCCGCGAGGTCCGCCAAGGTGTCCGCCATCGTCTCGCTCCCGGGAAAAGGGGGCACACCGGTGCCCTCCGTACTGTGTTGACTGCACCGGTCCACGAGAAGCGGCCCACCCCGCTGGCCCCCGACCCAGGCAGAATCCGCGAGTGCCTGCCCCCCTGCTCGGACATGGGGGGCCGGACGTGGTCATTTTTAGCCAACGCCATCCGGGAGCCCTTCGCGCTCCCCCGGAGAGAACCCCATGAATCCGCTTCGACAGCTTGCCGAGTCTGGCCAATCCCTCTGGGTGGACAACCTCCAGCGCAGCTACATCACGAAGGGCACCCTGAAGAAGTTCATCGACGAGGACGGGCTCAAGGGCCTTACCTCCAATCCGACCATCTTCCAGAAGGCGGTGTCGGGCAGCGAGGACTACCAGGACCTCTTCGACGCGGCGAAGGGCAAGGGCCTGTCCGGCAACGACCTCTACGAGCAGCTCGCGGTGCGCGACGTCCAGGGCGCGGCGGACATCCTCGCCCCGGTCTACCAGGCGACGAAGGGCCAGGACGGCTACGCGTCGCTGGAGGTGTCGCCCCGGCTCGCGCTCGACACGAAGGGCACGCTGGAGGAGGCGCGGCGGCTGTGGAAGACGCTTTCGCGCCCCAACGTGATGATCAAGGTCCCGGGCACGCTGCCGGGGCTGCCGGCCTTCCAAGAGCTCACCTCCGAAGGCATCAACGTCAACGTCACGCTGCTCTTCAGCCAGGAGCGCTACAAGGCCATCGCGGAGGCCTACGTGTCCGGCCTGGAGAAGTTCGCCGCGTCGGGCGGAGACGTGTCGAGGGTCGCGAGCGTGGCGTCGTTCTTCATCAGCCGCATCGACGCCATCGTGGACAAGGAGATTGAAAAGAAGGTGAAGGCGGGCGCCACCGCCGAACAGCAGAAGGCGCTGGAGGGCCTGAGCGGCAAGGTGGCCATCGCGAACGCGAAGCTCGCCTACCGCACCTTCAAGCAGGTCTTCAGCGGGGCCCGGTGGGAGGCGCTCGCGAAGAAGGGCGCGAAGGTGCAGCGCGTGCTCTGGGCGAGCACCAGCACCAAGAGCCCCAAGCTGCGCGACGTGCTCTACGTGGAGGAGCTCATCGGCAAGGACACGGTGAACACCATGCCGCCCGCGACGATTGATGCGTTCCGCGACCACGGCAAGGTGCGCCCGAGCCTGGAGGAGGACCTCCCGGGCGCGGAGGCGACGATGCGCCAGTTGGAGGCCGCCGGCATCTCCATGAAGACCGTCACGGACCAACTGGCCACCGACGGCATCCGCCTGTTCGAGGAATCCTTCGACCAGCTGCTGTCCGCGGTGGGCGAGAAGCTCGCGAAGACCTGACGCGGCGAAGGCACCGCCCGGGCGGCCGGAAACACTCGCACCCCCTCGGGGTGCTCCTTGAAAGACAATTCCCTGCACGCGACCTTCCGGACGCTTCACGCCGGAAGGAGAAGACAATGCATGTCAGGAATTGGAGCGCCCTGGGGTGGCTGGGGTTGGTGGTGGCCGGATGTGGGGTGGAGGACGCCCGTGGAGTGACGGCCCAGGCGTGCCCCGTAGGGGTGGCGTCACGGGTGAAGGCCATCAACTCCGCCCTGGCCAACCCCACCGATGTGCGGGGGACGTTCTACTTCACCACCGGCGCCCCCGGGGGCGGCACCATCCTGTGGCGCAGCGATGGCACGGATGCGGGCACCGTCCAGGTGAGGGTGTATCCAACGGGCATCTACGCGCCCGGAACCACCGCGGCGGTGGGCAACACGCTCTACTTCCAGCTCGCAGAGCTGGGCGTGGCGATGGAACAGCTCTGGTTGAGCGATGGGACGTCCAGTGGAACCCGGTTCCTCAGGTCCTTCCCGCGCGACGACAGCATCGGGCCCACGTCCTCGCTGTTCAGCCTCACCTCCATCAGCGGCCGGCTGGTCTTCTTCCACGTGCCGCCGGGAGGCGCGCCCGAGCTGTGGCGTTCGGATGGAACGAGCGCGGGCACGCAGCGGGTCGCGCAGCTTCCCGGGGTGCTCGGGCTGGACCTGGGCCAGACCCTGCACGTCGGCGATGCGCTGCTCTTCTTCCGTTCCCAGGGAGGAAGCACCACGCTGTGGCGCACCGACGGCACGATGACGGGCACGCGCGCCCTCAAGCAGGTGGACGCGGGAGCGGTGCGCATCACGGAGGTGAGCCTGAGGGGAAACCCGGGCCTGTTCATCTTCCAGGACGGCCCGAACCACGAGGTCTGGAAGACGGATGGCACGGCGGGGGGGACCTTCCGGCTGGACGCGTTCGGCAGGCCCGTCCAGTTGCTCGGGACGCTGGGCTCCTCCGAGTACCTGGCGTCCGTGGAGCCGACGACGAGCCGGCTGCGCATCGACCGTCTGTCGTTGGGCGGCGGTGGCAAGACGCTCATCACCACCCTGCCCCCGAACCCGGCGGGCCTGCGGCCCGAGGTGCAGCGGACGACCGTCTCCGGAGTCAGCCTCTACTTCTCGGTGGCCCTGCGCGACGCGAATGGCCTGCGCCAGGAGGTCTCGCTGTGGACGAACAATGGAACCGCCGCGGGGACCCGCCAGCTCTCCCGCACGCTGGCCCTGGATGACTACAACCAATCCCCCGTGTTCGCCACGGGAGGGGGCGTCGTGCTGTTCCATCAATCCATCAACGCGGTCTCCATGCCCTGGTTCACCCGGGGCACCGTGGCGACGACCGGACAGCTGGCGGACGTCGTGGTCCTGGGGGGTTCGAATCCCAGACAGGAGCCGTTCGTCCGCTCGGGCAACCGCATCTTCTTCTCCGCCATCGAGGACACCGGCCTGGCCCAGCTCTGGTCCGCGCCGGTCAGCTTCACCTGCCCGCCGGGGTTGAGCGAATAACGCCCAGGAAGGCAGGCACCGGGGGCCGCTACCGCCCCCGGAGTTCCGACTCCAGCTCCACGCGGATGCGGTGCAGGGCCGCCGCGAGCCGGTCCTCGTCGTGCATCTGGACCCGGGCTTCCGCACCCACCAGGGTGCCCAGCTCGACGACCGCGGGCAGGACACGCAGGGGCTCCGTCGTCCTGACGCGCAGGCGGATGCCCCACGGGCTGTCGCTGGCCGTCAGCCGGTCTTCCGGCTTCAGGTAGGGACGCAGCCGCGAACCCAACTCGGGGGGCTGGAGTTCCGTGCCCCGGTAGGTCGCCTCCACGATGACGTGGCGACCGGTGAGCGGCGTCACGCGCATTTCGAAGAGGCGTTGCAGCCTGGAGCCGATGTGGTCCGCCTCCACCAGGACCTCGGTGCCCGCCACGCAGAAGGCACCGTTGAGACTGCGTGCGACCCGGGCCGCGTCCTCGGCGGAAGCGAAGTGGATCAGGAGCCGCTCGGGCCCAAGCCAGGCGTCCCGGTTGGCGAGGTGCAGCGGGAGCTGTTCCTTCCCGGAGGCCCGCACCAGCTCCGCCGCGACGACCGCGCCCTGCTTCCGCGCCAGCGCCTGCAATCGCTCCATCAACGCCGTCGTGTCCTCCTGGGTGTACCTGAACGGCACGAGCCCGAACACCGCACGGTCTCTTCCCACGCGTTGTCGTCATAGAGCGACACGCGCACCTCGCCCAGGTACGGGGACAGCCGCGCCAGGCGCTCCTCGCACAGGAGCGTGCCATTGGTGGTGACATGGATGGCCAGCGGCGTCTCCGTGGCGAGCCGCTGCACGAGCGTGTCGAAGCCCCGGAACGCCAGGGGCTCCCCGCCTCCGAAGGCCACCTCCAGCGTGCCCGCGCGGGCCAGCCCCGAGAGCACCTCGAACGCCGACTCCACCGTCCAGTCGCTCCGGGCCTGGAGGTCGCGGGAGCAGAAGCCGCATGTCAGGTTGCAGGCGTTGGTGATGCCGAACAGGACCAGCCGGGGGGCCTTGCGGCGCAGGTGGCGGGTCGCGGGAGCATCCACGCGCAGGTGCGTGCCCGTCTCGCGGTGGAACCAGAGCAGGGCGCCATCGAGCGCGTGGGGACGCCAAGCAGGAGCAGACACCATCGGGGACCTCGGGGAAGGGAGCGGCACGCCGGCATCGGCCCCATCTGCGCTAGGATGCCTCACCGACCGACGGAGGCACCATGCCCTGCGAACAGCACGAAGCCTCCAACGACTCCTGCTTCGAATGCATCGCCGTCGATGTCGCGACCTTCGCGTTCGAGGTCCCCAACAAGAAGGTCGCGACCCTCCGCGCCAATCTCATCGGCCTGACCAAGCGGGTCGCGCGGGTGACGGCCAGCGAGCTTGATGAGGAGAGCCTCGCGCACCTCGAGCGGCTGGTCGCGGAGGCGAACGGCGCCATCCGCAAGCACGCGGAGGCAGGGCCCAAGGATGTCCTCAGCCTGAAAGACGGCAACAGCGGCTTCGTCGTGCCACTGGATCCCGGACAGTTCACGCCGCTGACCCGGAGCGCCTACCGCCACTTTGTCGGACGGACCGGCTCCTGGCTCGGGCTCTCGGAGATCCAGGTGCTGGCGAAGCGGTTCTACGTGAGCTTCGAGGTCTATTTCGAATCGACCGGTGACTTCTACGACATCGAAGCGATGCAGAGCCGGGACTGCATCATCCGCGGCCACTGCCTCGTCTTCACCGGCAATCACTGGGAGGTGGGCGTCGTCGTGAACCGCGCCGTCACCGCTCGCATCGCCACGAACCCACTCGGCGATTGCTCGCTGGAGGCGTTCCTCACCCTGCTCGCCATCACCAACCCGGTGGTCCCCGCGCGCCTGGCGCGGCGCCTGTGGCACTGGGTCGATGAGTATCGCCTGCTGCGAAACACCCACTGTCTGGACGGTCAGTTCAACGACGCGGTACCGGCCGACAAGGCGGTCGTCGTCACGGACAAGATCCGTGACTTCCTGAGGCGGGGGATGGGGGAGCATGAGATCAACGACGCGCTGATGGCGGTGCCCGGGCTGCGACTGAAGAGCGGTCCGAGCCCGAGTTCGACGGCCCCGTCGAAGGGGGTCGTGAAGTCGACGTTGTCGAGCACGGGCGGCAGGTGGGGCGACTACGTCGCGCACGTCACCAAGTACTTCAAATTGACCCAGTCCCTTGTGTGTCAGACGACGGCCGACAATTCGTTCACGCTCGTCACCAACATCTCGCAGATCGACGCGGCCTCGCTGCTCAAGAAACACGGCGGCGACGTGGCCACCGTGCTCGGCCTGAGCAGCAAGCTTGGCGAGCGCGTCTATCGCCCCGCGAACCTCGAGGACGGCGCCAAGAAGTACCCGGCCGCGCGCCTCACACACATCGGGTTCATGGTCGCGAAGATCGAGCGGACCGACTCGAAGACGGCCTACTTCATGTGCCTCATCGCCAACTTCGCGGTCGGGCGTATCACCGAGAAGCATCCGTACATGACGACCGGCGTGGCGCTTGCCCAGAAGGCGGCCGCCATCCCGAAGCTGGCGGAGTCGAAGTCCGCATCGGAGGCCGAGCTGTTCAGCGCCGCCGACATGCACACCGAGTGCTATTCGCTGTTCATGCTCGACCGGCTCATCCACGGCGTGATCGGCGCAAGCCTGGTGAAGTCCGTGGAGGTCGAGTTCATCCTGCAGCTCGACATGTGCCACCGCTGCCGGCAGGCGACGACCTACTTCCAGCAGAACCACGCCGCCTGCCAGGAGGTGACTCCGTCCTCGGCGCAGAGTGGAGAGCAGATGGACGGAGAGATCGCGCAGGACGTGGCGGCCCTCCTCAAGAGGCCTCCCGTCATGAAGGCCTGGGATCCGTTCGCGAGCTGAGGCGCGTCCAGAGCCTCAGCCCCCCACGCCAGGGTCCACATCCGGCGGCGTGTCATACCGGCCGCATGTGACTTCCGGCACATGGCCCGTCCGCCGTGCTTCGCATAGGGTCCGCGCCATGTCCCAGGGGTCCAGCGTGGCCAGCTCCACCACCAGCCATCACCTGCTGCTCGTGGCTGGGATGCTGACCTGGGCCGTGGTCGGCGTTCCGCACCTTGAGGGCCTCGCGCACGAGCCCGCGCGGTGGATGGCCCCGGACACGCTGCTGTGGTGCGCCGCGTTCCTCACCTTCGGCGGGGCCTTCTGGCGTCAGGCGCGTGAGGAAGGCCGGGGCCAGAGACCGCTGCTCGCCGTGCAGACGGGCGCGGCGCTGGTCTGCCTGGCCATGGGGGATACGGGGCTGGACGGCGCGCTGCTCGCCATCATCGCCGGGCAGGTCCCGGAGATCCTTCCTCAGCGCCGGGCCCTGGCGTGGGTGGGAACCCAGGTGGGGCTCATGTTCGCCGTGTTCGCGGTGCAGCACCCGCCCGTCCGTGCGCTGGTGCAGACCCTCATCTACGCCGGCTTCCAGGGCTTCACGTTCGGCACGGCGCTGGTGATGGTCCGCGAGGCGGAGGCCCGCCGCGAGCTTGCCCGGGTCCATGCGGAGCTCCAGGCCACGCAGGTGCTGCTCGCCACCCGCGAGCGCGAGGGCGAGCGGCTGCGCATCGCGCGCGAGCTGCACGACTCCGTGGGGCACCACCTCACCGCGCTCAGCCTCAACCTGGAGGCCGCCGCGCACACGGCGAAGGACCCCGCCTCCACCGAACACCTGCGCCGCGCCCGCGAGGCCGCGCGCACGCTCCTGTCCGAGGTGCGGGGCACGGTGACGGCGCTGCGCGAAGCGCCCCTGCCCCTGCTGCCCTCGCTGCGCGCGCTCGCGGAGGGTGCCCCGGGGCTCGAAGTGCACCTGGAGGTCCCCGCTTCGCTCGCCCTGGAGTCCTCCGAGGCGGCGCACTCGCTGTTCCGCTGCGTGCAGGAGGTGCTCACCAATACGCTGCGCCATGCCGGGGCCCGCAACCTGTGGATCGCCATCGTGCCCACGGAGGACGGCGGGGTGCGGGTGCACGCGCGGGATGATGGGCGCGGCACGGCGCGGGTGACTCCCGGTTCGGGACTCACCGGCATGCGGGAGCGGTTCACCCGGCTGGGCGGCCGCGTGGAGTGGCGCGCGGCGGCGGGACAGGGACTGGAGCTGGAGGCGTGGTTGCCGGCGACGCCGGAGCCGGGGGTGGACGCGTGAACACCGTCCGCCTGGTGCTCGCGGATGATCACGCCCTGGTGCGCCAGGGACTGCGCAGCCTGTTGGACCTCACGCCCGACCTGCGGGTGGTGGGCGAGGCCTCCGACGGCGAGGAGGCGCTGCGCAAGGTCGCGGAGTTAAATCCGGACGTGGTGCTGATGGACGTGCGCATGCCACGCATGACGGGGCTGGAGGCCTTGCGCGCGCTGCGCCGCACGGATCCGGACCGGCGCGTGGTGCTGCTCACCACCTTCGACGAGGACACCGCCCTCATCGAGGCGCTCCGCGCGGGGGTGCAGGGCTTCCTCCTCAAGGACGTGTCGCTGGAGGAGCTGGCGGAGGCCATCCGGCGTGTCGCCTCCGGCCAGACGCTGCTGCCTCCCGGCATCGCGGAGCGCGTGGCGAGAGGCGTGGCGGAGCTGCCCCGCGACTTCCCCCACGCGGACCTGCCCGAGGGCCTCACCCGCCGCGAGGTGGAGGTGCTGCGCCTCATCGCGCGGGGGCTGAGCAACCGGGAGATCGCCGACGCGCTGGGGACCGCGGAGGGGACGGTGAAGAACCAGACCTCCAGCATCCTCTCCAAGCTGGGCGTGCGGGACCGCACCCGCGCCGTGCTCCGCGCGATGGAGCTTGGCTGCCTCTAAGGATGACCCGGAGGCGCCGCCTGTCATCTTCGCGCCGCCGTCAGAAGCGCACGGCAAGCAGGGGAATGGCGGGGCGGGGCTGAAACCGTTGGGTGCGCACGCCGTCACGGCGGGCCTGGAGGTCGCGCAGTTCCTCTTCCAGCAGGGTCCGCTCCTGGATGAGCGCGTCGCGCCGGTCCTTCTTGGCGTGGGCTGCCCGCGAGCCACCGCTGAAGCCCCCGATGATGAGCCCCACGCCCACCGTGCCAGGCACCGCGAAGAACAGGCCCGCGACCATGAGCACGGCCCCTGTGTCTCCCGCCTCGTTCAAGCCAGCGCCAATGAAGGGAAGGCCGATGAGCAGCAGTGGGGCGAGGACGAAGCCGATAATGGTCATCACCTTGTAGCCAGTGGGGCGGCCCAGGCGGATGGAGTTGATCTCCCCCTGGAGCAGGCTCACCTGCTGCGACAGCTCCGCGATGCGCGCGTCCAGGCCCTCGTCCGTGCCCCGCTCCTGGGTTTCCCGGGCCTCGTTGTCCGGAAACGGCGCCGAGGGAAAGAGCTCCAGCTCCGAGCCCGTGGGCGACTGCGCCACGAGCAGCCGCGCGGACAGGGGGCGTCCATCGAAGGACGGCGCGGGGGACACCAGGGACAGGGAAGAAGAGGTGGGCAACGAGGCCAGCAGGACGGCGGCGACCAGCGACAGCATGGCAGGCGATCCTTTCGCGAATGCGGCGGCAGGGCGAACCTAGCACCGGATGTCTCCGGCCCAGGGCCGTGGAGGGCATGGAGTGTCAGCAGGTGGGAATGACGCCCTCCGGCTCCGGTTGAAGCGGAAACCGGGCGCACGGTGCCGCCCTGCTCGCCCTCCATCTTCCGAGGGGACCTCCGATTGAAGCCCGATTCCGCCGCATGGTAGGACACGGGTGGCCGGCTCGCCTCGACGGAACACCATGGAATCCCCCGGAGCTGGACGGCCTCGTCGGCGATTGAAGCGGATCATCGCGGGCGCCCTGCTCGCGCTCGTCGCGACCGTCGTGCTGCTCCTGGCCGCCGGGGTGGCCGCGCTGCACAACCTCCACCAGCCCTGGCTGAAGCAGCGCATCGTCTCCCAGGTGGAAGCCGCCAGTGGCCTGCGGGTGGACTACCAGGTCGCCCGCATCGCCGTGCTCTCGGGGTTGCACCTGGAAGGACTCGTGGTGCGGACCCCGTCGCCGTTCGAGGGTGCCGCGCCCGAACTGCTGCGCGTCGGGACCCTGGAGGCGCACTGGTCGCTCCGCGCCCTGCTGAGCCGCACACCCCGCGTGGAGCGGGTGGTGGTGCGCGACGTGGCCTTCACCCAGGTGGCCGATGAGGCGGGCCCCACGTCCCTCGATGCCGTGACGGGGCCGGAAGCCCCGGAGCCGACGCCCATCGAAGCCCCCCTTGGAGCCTCCCGGCAGGCCGCGGCCTTCCTGGCCTCCACCCCGCCGTTCGGGACGATTGAACTGTCGGGCGTGTCGTTGGGTTACGTCCTCGTCCGGAACGGGGCCGTGGTCGACCGCTGGTCCCTGCGCGGGCTCGCGGCCGTGGTGGAAGCGAAACGCCTCGATGGGGAATGGAAGCTCTTCGCGGAGCTGGGCCAGCCTGGAAGCCCCCTGCCGCTCGTGCTGGGCCGTGAAGCTCCCACCACGCCCCCGGCCCAGGCCGAGCTGGAGCTGGCCCTCTCGGCGGAGGTGGCTGCCTCCACCGCGCGCGCACGCGTGGACCTCGACGTCGCACGGCAATCCTTCGATCCCCGGTTCACGGTCCACACGCTGCTGCACGGCGCGGTGTCCGCGAAGTTCGAGGGCGAGCAGCAGCACATCATCGTCGACCTGGACCGCACCCGACTGACCGACAGCGCCGAAGTACAGGCCCAGTTGGTGCTTCCGGATGCGGCGGACCTGTCGCCCGTCTTGAACCGGGCCCTGGCGGACGTGGATCTCGGGCGGCTGCTGCAAGCCATTCCCCAGGATCTGCGTCCTGTCGCCCTGGAGCGCGGCAAGGTGCACCTGGACGCCCAGGACGTCACACTCAGCGCCATGCCCCAACTGGGGACGAAGGGCAGGCTGGGGCTGGAGGTGGAGGTCGCGGCGCTCCAGCGCGTCCAGGACACCCTCCGGGCGTCACTCAGCGAAGGACGCATCACCCTGGCGGCAACCCCGGATCCCCAGCAGGGGCTCACCGCCCAGCTCGGCTTCGCGCTCCAGGGGCTGGACGTCCGGGGGCCCACCGCGCTCCGCATCCCCAAGGCCTCCGGCGAGCTGAAGGGGAATCAGTTGCGGCCAGACCCTGCATCGCCCCTCCAGGTCGCGGGGGACGTGGCCTTGTCTGGAATGGTGGAGTCACTGGACGTCCGCGCCTCCGGGCTCCAGGTGATGGCGGAGCGTCTGGGATTGCGTCTCCAGGCTCCGCTCGCGGGCAAGCCTCCCTTCACGCTGAAGGCAGACATCCCCGTGGGGATGCTCCAGCTCGTCACGGCGGAGGGACGCGAGTTGCTGAAGGGCCCGGTGAACGTGAAGCTCCACGCGTCGGAGGTGTTCCCTCATTCGGAGGAGCCCCGACTCAGCCGCGCCCGCGCCCATCTGGACCTGGACGTCGGCACGATGCACGCGTCGCTGGATGCCACCAAGGGAGCCGACGACGTCGCCTACACCCTGGACGTCCAGACCCCGGACCTCATCGCCGCACGGCCCTTCATCCCGGACGACGTTGCCGCGCATGTGCCCTGGAAGCAGTTGGGGGTGGCCCTGGCCTCCAAAGGCAGACTGACGGCCCTCTTCTCCAACTCGCCCCGCCTGGAGCATCGGACGGAGCTGCGCTTGCAGCGGCCGGGCTGGGACGATGTGACGGCGGGCAGCGCGACCCTCGTGCTGGACTCTCGCGGCGATGCCTGGCGGCACCAGGGCGAGCTGGACCTCCAGCTCGAAGGGCTGCGCATCGGTGAGAGCGACGCGGGCCCCCAGCATCAACGCCTCACGCTGGACATGGATCGCCGCAAGCCGTCGCTTCGACTGGGACTCACCAGCCAGGCAGGGCTGAAGGTGGAGGTGGACGCCGCGCTGGCCTTCGACCGCAAGGCCCGAGCGCTTCGCGTGGATGTGAAGGGCGACCTTCCACCCCTGGGTCCCCTGTCCCCCCTCCTGGTCCGGGCCCGGGTGCCCAAGGAGCTGGAGCCCTCGAAGCTGGCGCTCAAAGGCGAGGTGCACGGCACGCTGTTCGGCGTGTTCACGGGCTTCGCCTCGGACGGGACCCCGCGCCTGACCCCGGATCCGCTGCGCACCGCCGCCTTCGAGGGGACCGCGGTGGTGGACGGGCAGGGACTCCGCTGGAGACAGGATGGCCTGTCCATCAGCCTCCCCGAAGCGCACTGGCAGGCCGAGTCCCACGTCGACGGCTCACGTCGCGGCATCCACACCCGACTGACGGCGGAGAAGCTCTCCGTGAACCTGAACGACCGCCGACTGTCGTTCACCGGCGTGTCGAGCGACACCACCGTCGCCTTCACCGACAAGCTGGAAGCGGATGAGATGGAGGGCAAGCACCAGATCAAGGTCCGCACCCTGGAGCAGAAACCGGCGCTGCCCTACCCCCTCCCCATCCAGGACCTGGAGGCGTCGTTCACCGTCCGCCACAAACCCCACGGCGTCATCCACGTCCCCGACCTGAAGCTGATCAACCCCGGGACCGGGACCGAGCTCAACGTGCAGGGCCGGCTGGACCTCAGTGACGGCCGGCGCCGTCTGGCCTTCCGGGGGGCGCTGGAGCAGGACCTGTCCCGGCTCGCGCAGCCCGGCCGTCTGGAGAGCAGCGGCAAGGTCTCCGTCGACTTCCGGGTGGCGTCGCCCGACCTCGTGAGCTTCCGGACCCTCTCCCACCTGCTCTTCCAGAACGTGAACCTGCGGATGCCTGAGTCCGGCGTCGCCATCGAAACGCTCGATGGCAGCGTGCCGCTGACGGAGAACGTGGCGTTCACCGAAGGCCAGATGCAGTTGCTGAACGACAGCGACGTCAATCCCTACTCAATGCTTCGCTTCGCCGACCAGCATCCCCTGCTCTCGCGCAGCAGCTTCGTGTCGGTGGGCCGCATCACCACGCCGATGCTCACCATCGCACCCCTGGCCGGCAACCTGTCCATCCACCAGAACGTGGTGTCCATGAGCCAGTTGGAGATGGGCGTCCGGGGCGGGCGCATCACCGGCCAGTGCCTGCTGGACTGGAAGGGCAAGAACTCCACGCTGGAGGCCCACGTGCGGGCGACGGGCGTGAAGTCGTCCCGGGGCGAGCCCTTCGACGGCAATGCCGCCGTGGTCATCTCCGCACGGGAGCGCAGCGTCAACGGGCGCGCGGAGATCCTGCGCATCGGCAACCGCCACCTGCTCGACCTGCTCGACCTGGAGGATCCGCGCCACGTGGATCCCGCCACCAACCGCATCCGCTACGCATTGGGACTGGGCTACCCGGAGCACGTGCGGCTGAGCTTCAATCACGGCTTCGGCAGCCTGCGCATCACCATGGGCGGTCTGGCCCAGTTGATCAGCATCGATGAGATTCGTGGCATCCCCATGGGCCCGCTCGTCGACCGGATGCTCCTGTCCCTGACTCCTCCAGAGGCCACGCCATGAAACACCGTGGGTTGCTGCTCCTTGCCACCCTGGCCGCCCCCGGCTGCATCCGCGCCCCGGAGATCGTCATGGTCGACCGCGCGACGGCGCTCGAGGAACAGGCCTCGGGTTCGTTCAAGGACGTGGAGCAGCGGCTGGCCCGCGCGGGCATGAGCCCCACGCCGGTGCCGCTCACGCCCAACCAACTGGAGGACCTGGGCATCCAGCCCACGCCGCTCGTGGAGAACATCGGCAAGACGCAGGCGGACCGCGTCGACGACCTGCTGCGGCGCCACTGCGTGGGCGAGGGCCGGGAGGGGCTCCTGGTGGTCACCCGGCGCCAGTGTCAGGCCGGGCGCCTGTCCTCCGACGACGTCGCGCTGGTGGACCGGGTGAACCGCGGCCGGATGCAGTTGTGGCAGTGGATGCGGACCGTGCGCCCGAAGGTGAGCGAAGCAGCGCTGCGCCAGAGCTGGCAGCAGGCGCACGCGGAAGGGGTGGTCTGCGGCGGCTGGGTGGAAGCGGGTGACGGCACCTGGGGAGAGAAGAAGTGCTGACACCCGGCGGCCGGTGGTTCGTGGCCCTGGCCGTACTCCTCGCGAGCACGGCCCTCGCACAGGATGACGAACTCGACGGGGGCATGCGCACGCTCTCGCGGCTCACCGTGGGCGTGGGGGACCAGTTCCTGGGGCAGTTGGGGCCGGACGGGAACACGCTGCTCTTCGTGTCCAACCGCAACATCGCGACCGAGCTCTACGTCCAGGACCTGGAGCAGGGCCGCGAGCGCCGCCTCTTCGACGAAGGCGCGGATGTGACGTGGCCGCGCATCAGCCCCGACGGCAAGCGCCTGCTCTACATCTCGTTCCGGACCCAGGCCAGCGGTCAACTGTGCGTGAGGGACCTGCCGGCCGCCGAGGAGCGCCACTGCCTGGAGGAGGAGACCAGCGCGCTGCAGGCGGAGTGGATCGACGCCTCGCACATCGCGTTGGTGAGCCGCGCGACCATCCAGGGAGACCTGCGTCTGTCGCGGGTCGCGGTGGAGCGCGAGTGGAGCGTGAGCCCGCTGCTCGAGCGCAACCTGACCAGCCCCACCGTCTCTCCCGATGGACGCTGGCTGGTGTACGTCCCCATCGAGCGCTCCGTGCAGCAGGTGGGCCCGGGCTTCGCCGCGCGCGCAGCGTCCCACCTGGAGGCCCTGCGCCTGGACCGCCCTGGAGCGGTCCCCATCCCGCTGGCGCTCGACCTTCCGGGGCAGACCGGACAGCCCGTGTTCGCACGCGATGGGCGCTCGCTGTACGTGGTGCAGTTCTTCACCGACTCCAACGCGGACGGGGTGATTGACGCCAGCGACAGCGGGGTGCTGTTCCGGGTGCCCTTCGAGTCCGAACGCGAGGACGCGCCCGAGCGGGCCGCCGCCTCCAGCCCGGACCAGCTCACCAGCGAGGCCTGGAGCTGCGAGTACCCGTCGCCCGCGGCCGCGTCCCTCGTCGCGACCTGTTCGCGCGACCAGTCACTGGATGTGTATCAACTGCCGCTGGACGGACTGGTCCCCAGCGACTGGGACGTGCCCCGGCTCAATGAAGAGCTGGGGATGGTGGGACGGCGCGCGGACCAGCTCCTGCTCTACCGTCAGCGCCTGCTGCGCGAAGCACGGCCCAAACCACGCCGGCTGCTGATGATGCGCCTGAGCCAGCTCCACCTGGCGTTCGAGGACTTCGACGCGGCGGCCTTCTACGCCCGCCACATGTCATCGGTGGAAGACCCCGCCACCCAGGGTTTGTCGGAGCCGCTGCGGATCCTCATCGAACACCGGCGGGCCCAGAAGGAGCGCGAGCGCGGCCGCATGATGGACGAGCTGAGCGAAGCCGAGCAGCAACGCATGGACGCGTTGGACCCCGCGCATGCGCCCAGCCCGCCCTCCGCCGTCTTCCAGCACGTGGTGCGCAGCGAGTTGGCGGAGGCTTCGGGTGACTTCACCCGGGCGCGCCAGGAATTGGAGGCGGCGCAGGTGACGGACACCACGCCGCGCGCGGTGCTGGAGGCGTGGTTCGAGCGGGCGGACGCGCTGTACCGGACGCTCGACGACCGGGAGGCCCTGCTCGACGCCGGCCGCCGGCTGTCCACGAACAAGGTCTTCAAAGAGGACGACCAGCTCGACTTCGCCCGCGCCGCCGTCCGCGCCATGTATCGGGGACGCCCCTACGCGGAAGCGGATGCCGCGATGGCCCAGGCATTGGAGACGGCACCCGCCGGCTCCGCGTATGCCTTTGCGCTGGAGCTGGGCCGGCACGTCAATGCGTTGCACGAAGAGCGTCCGCCCCGCCCCGTCCGGGATGCGCTGCTGGCGTTCTACCACCGGCAGCAGGACCCGCTCCGCCGCCGCGCGCTGGTGCAGGACTCCGTCGAACGCGCGGCGGGGCTCGGCGCGGACGGGGTGCTGGAGGCCCTGGCCACGGCCTACGTCGAGGACGCGCCGTCCGGCACCCAGGAGGGCCGCCGGGCCGAGCGCCTGTTCCGCCGCGCGATGATGGGCCGCGCCTACCGCCGGCTGGGCCGTCAGCGCACGGACGAGGCCCGCGCCGACTTTGATCTCGTGACGAAGCGAACGGGCTCACTGGAGAGCGCCGTCGAATCCATGAGCCTGCGCCTGCGAGCCGGCGTCAGCCCGGAGGTGGTGGAGAAGGAGGTCTTCACCACGTCCACGAAGTGGCGCGTTCCGCTCACGCACTTCGTGAAGGCCTATCTCACGGCGCGCCAGTTGCCCAAGCTGGAGGACGGTGCCCACGCGCAGGCGGTGGCGGCGGCCGTGAAGGAGCTGCGCACGTCCTGGCCGGAGCTCAAGAACCAGTACGCGGCGCGGGCCCTGTATGGCGCCATCCAGCACGAGGACTTCCTGCGCGGCCGCGACCCCGCCGCCGCCGAGCGCGCCAACCGGCACTACCTGGTCGCCCTGGACCTGGTGCGCAACAACATCCGCTACAAGGCGATGATCCTCGGCGCGCTGGGGACGTTGCACACGCAGGTGGGCAACTACCACATCGCCCTGGGCTACCTGGACCAGCGGGACGCGTATCCCTATGTGGAGAACGGGGCGGGGCTCGCGGTGTCGCTGGCCCGCGCCCGGGCGCTCCTGCACGTCGGCCGGGAGGCGGAGGCCGCGCAGGCGGCGGACCGGGCCCTGGCCATGGTGGATGCCACGCCAAAGCAGGCCCGGTTCGCCACGCTCGCCCTGGATCGCGCGGCGCTCTACAACCTCGCTGCGGGCCGGTTCGAACGGGCGCTGGAGCTCTATGGCCGCGAGCTGCCCGCCGTGGAAGCCAGTCCCCGCGACGCGGAGGGGCTGCGCAACCGGCTGGTGGTGCGCCTGTCCCGCAGCGCCGCCGCGCTGGGCGCGGGTCAACCCCAGCAGGCCTTGGACGACCTGGCTCAGGTGGAGCGGGACCTGGCGCTCCCCGCCGTGCAGGCCACGCTGGGTCAGGCGCGGACCACGCCCCGGCAGGCCCAGCGCGCCTACCGCATCATCGCCGCGGGCCTGCGCGCCAACGCGGCGACCCGGCTCGGGCACCGGGATGACGCGGCCCGCGCGCTCGAACAGCGGCGCGCGCTGTTCCTGGAGCAGTTCGACGAAACGGACCGCGACGAGGACATCCGCGCGGTGACGCTGGCGGAGCTGCGGCTGGCGGAGAACGCCGTGGACCGGCAGGACCCATCGCTCGCGGCCCGCTGGCTGGGCAAGGCGCTGGAGCATGCCGACGCCCTGGTGGAGCGCACCCACGCGCCCGTCGATGCCGGTCAGTTGGACGTGCTCTGGTTCGCGGCACAACTGCATGCGCAGGGAAACACGCGGATGCCCTTCGACGTGCCCCAGCGCCTGGGTCAGGCGCGCCGCACCCTCCTCCAGCAACGCGACCCCGTCTGGCGTCCCTACCTGGAGTGGTTCGACGTTTACTTCGCGCTCGGAGCAACGGAGCACGCTCCATTGCTTGCTCCACAAGGAGCCCCTGGGCCTTGAACATCGACTTCTGGACAAAACAGGAGAGAGCCGTTTAGCTCCCTCTACGGGAAAAATTGTTTCCCGTCTCTAGAGGGGGTTGTTCATGAAGAGTTCCACGCTGTTTGCCTCGCTTTCGGTGGCTGTCCTGGGCATGGGTTCCGCGCAGGCGGCGACCATCACCTTCACCATCCAGAACAAGATCACCACCAGCAGCATCATCAATACGTTCACGAACACGTGCACGACGATCATCCCGAGCCTCGGCACGGTCGCGGCCAACTCGACCTCGGTCTCGCACCAGCTCGACTGCGGCACGTCGACGGCCGTCGCATTTCGATACGCGAGCGGGACCAAGACCTGCACCTTCAACCTGAGCTCCATCTACACCCCGCCGGACCCGTTCCTGGGCACCCCCGCGTCCTGGACGCCGAACGGCACGGCCACCTCCAATGGCAGCACGTTCGCGACCTGCAAGGCGACCCTGACCGGCCTCGGGTCGAGCGGCAACTACACCTGGGCGCTGTCGATGCAGTGATGTGTTGAGGGCCAGGGCCTCACCCGAAGCAGCTCAGGCGGGAGGGCCCTCGCCACGGTGAAGGCGCCCGGGACACGCCCGCTCGTCTCGGGCGCGGCGCCGCCCTAGACTGCCGTCCTCCCGGAGGATGGATGAACTCGAAGCGATTTCATGGGCGGCCCGCGACCACGGCGCGCTCGCTGGTCGTGGGGCTCGCGCTCGCCTGCGCGGCGGGCTGTTCGGACGATGAAGGGCCGGGCGTGGACGTGCCCAACCCGCTGACCAACCCCAAGGACGGCCCACCCGCCGGCAATCCGAACGCGGAGGCCACGTGCAGCGTGCCCGCCGAGGCGGGCCTCGCGGACGTCTCCAAGCCCACCACGGTCGTGGGAACGGGAACGCCGGCGAGCTGCACCAGCGCGGCCTTCATCGAGGCCGTGGCCAAGGGCGGCGTCATCACCTTCGACTGCGGACCAGAGCCAATCACTCTCACGCTCGACAGGACAGCCAAGGTCTTCAACGACAAGGGGCCGGACATCGTCATCGACGGCAAGGGCCTGGTGACGCTCAGCGGCGCGGGCAAGCACCGCATCCTGTACATGAACACCTGCGACCAGAAGCAGGTGTGGACGACCTCCCACTGCCAGAACCAGGACCACCCCCGGCTGACGCTCCAGAACCTCACGTTCGTGGACGCCAGCTCCAAGAGCGAGACGGAGTTCGACGGAGGCGGGGCGGTCTGGGTGCGCGGGGGGCGGGTGAAGGTCATCAACTCCCGCTTCTTCAACAACGCGTGCGCGGACGTCGGGCCCGACGTCGGGGGCGGCGCCCTCCGGGTGTTCAGCCAGTACGAGGGGCGGCCCGTCTACGTGGTGAACACGACCTTCGGCGGCAAGCAGGGCTACGGCGGGGTCTGCTCCAACGGCGGCGGCATCAGCAGCATCGGCGTGTCGTGGACCGTCATCAACAGCCTCTTCTCCCACAACCGGGCCATCGGCAACGGCGCGAACCCCGCCGGTCCGGGCACCCCGGGCGGGGGCAGCGGCGGCGCCATCTACAACGACGGCAACACGATGACGCTGTCCCTCTGCGGCACGCGAATCGAACACAACGAGGTCAACGCCCACGGCAGCGCCATCTTCTTCGTGAGCAACGACCACTCGGGCGACATCCGCATCGACCGCTCCGTCATCCAGAACAACACGGGTGGCTCCTGGTACGCGACGTATCCCCAGATATCGAATCACTCGGACACGCCCATCGAGGTGACGAACTCCACGATTGAGTGACGGGCGCGCCGTCCGCTCCCGGAGGAAAAACCAGGAAAGAGCTGAAAACACTCCCACCTCCTCCGGGTCCCCCTTGGACAGCAAGGCCTTGCACCCCACCCTCTGGCCGCATCGGGCCGGAAGGAGAGGACATGCGTGTAATGAATTGGGGTTCCCTGCTGTGGTTGGGATTGGCGGGGATGGGGTGTGGCGGTTCGCCGGGTGAAGAAGTGTCAGGGGAGTTCGTGCTTCCGTTGGCGGAGGCCGCACCCGCGACCACCGTGAAGGAAGACTCCCGCCAGGTGACCGCGCAGGCGTGCCCCGAAGGGGTGGCGTCTCGGGTGAGGGACATCATGACCCCGGGCCTGGGGGGCTTCATGGGAGAGCTCACCAACGTCCAGGGGACGCTCTACTTCGTCACCTCCACCTTTGGCAGCGACGCCATCTTGTGGCGCAGCGATGGTACGGAGGCGGGCACCTCCCCGGTGAAGGTGTTTCCGTCGGTCCCCGAAGGCTTTTCCCAACCGACGGACCTGGTCGCGGTGGGCAACCGGCTCTTCTTCCAGATTTCCAGCACGGCCACCGGGAACGAGCTCTGGGTCAGCGATGGGACGGAGGCCGGGACCCGGCTGGTCGAGGACATCACGCCGGGGCCCGAGCGCTCCTGGATATACAGTCCCACCGACATCAATGGCCGGCTGGTCTTCTTCCGCTACGTGCCGGTGCCGGGAGGAGAGGCGCTGCCGGAGTTGTGGCGCTCGGACGGGACGGCGGCCGGCACGCTGCGGGTGCGCAACTTCAGCGCGTTCTCCGGACTCGACTACGACACCTTGAAGGTGGGCAATGCGTTGCTCTTCTCCTTCGGCCAGAGCACGGGCACCACCCTGTGGCGCACCGATGGCACGCTGGCCGGGACCACAGCCATCAAGAGACTGGACTCGGGCCCCGTCGACATCGCGCAGGTGAACCGCACGGGAGACCCCGGGGTGTTCATCCTGCGGGACGGCCCCAACTACGAGGTGTGGAGGACGAATGGCACCGAGACGGGGACCTTCCGTCTGGACTCGTTCGGCAGGTACGTGGGCCTCATCGGGACGCTGGGTTCGTCTGTCTACCTGCACTCCCTGGACAATCCGACGACGAAGCGGCTGCGCATCGACCGCCTCTCGTTGAACGGCGGGGGCAAGACGGGCATCACCACCCTGCCCAACCCCTACGGCGCCGGTGAGGACGCGTACCCCTACGTGCAGAACACGACCGTCTCTGGAGGTGACCTCTACTTCTCCATGGCCATCGGCAGCGCCGGCCCCTCGCCCGTGAACGTGTCGCTGTGGGCGACAAATGGAACCGCCGCGGGGACGCGCAAGCTCTACGACACGCTCTCGCTGGGAGACGAGTACTGGTCGCCCGTGTTCGCCACCGGCACGGGTCAGGTCCTGTTCGGCGCGAACGCGGCGGGGTCCGGGTCCATCCTCCCCTATTTCACGCGGGGCAGCGTGGCGACGACCGGAAGACTGGCGAGCGTCTACGTGCCGGATTCGTTCACCCGCGTGGGCAATCGCATCTTCTTCACCGCCGTTGATGACACCGGGCTGCGCCAGCTGTGGTCCGTTCCGGCCACCTTCACCTGCCCACCGGGGCCGGCCGTGCAGCAGGAGTGACGCCGGGCGCCTCCGACGTCGTGCCTCCCGCCCACCGGCATGCACCCGGTGGGCGGGCTGCATCACGGCCTACTGATACGTGTCCAGGTAGGCGCGGTGGCTGTTGGAGAACTCGAAGTGGGTGAACTTGTCCCAGTTGATGGACCAGGTCATCAGCCCCTTGAAGCCCGGGTAGCCGCCCGCCTGGCGCAGCACGTAGGTGCCGCCGAAGGACTGGCCCTTCATCAGGTAGTCCAACGCCTTCTGCACGTTGGCGGTCGTCGTGTAGCCACCGCCCGCGGCCTGCGGTGAGGACGGCAGGCCGATGACGACCTGCGAGGGCTGGAGCGCCGGGAAGACAGCGCTCGCGTTGCCACCGACGGGGAAGCCCTGGAGCAGCATCTCCGCCATGGCCACGTGGAAGTCCGGCGTGCCCTGCGCGTAGGCGCGGCCGTCCAGCGCCGTCACCGTGCCGGTGTTGTAGTGCTGCACGTGCAGGTACGTCAGCCGGTCGCGCAGCGCGTGGATGACGGGCAGGTAGGCGCCCCACGGGCCGCCGTAGGCCGCGTAGCCGCCCTGCACGTAGGCGGTCTCCGGCGCCATGGTGAGCAGGAAGCCCGCGCCGTTGTCGTTGAGCAGTTGGCGGGTGCCGGCGATGAGGTTCTGGATGCGGGGCGTGGTGGGGTTGCGGAAGTCGGTGTCCCCGCCGTTGAGCGCCAGGGACGCGCCCTCCAGGTCCAGGTCCAGGCCGTCAAAGCCATACGTGTTGATGAGCCCCTGCATGCTGGTGACGAAGTTCTGCTTCGCCGCCGCGTCGTCCAGGTGGATGGTGCCGTTCGCGCCCCCCAGGGAGATGAGCACCTTGCGGCCCTGCGCCTTGAGGGCGGCGATGTCTGACTTGAACTCCGCGACCGTGGCGTTGTACGGCGTGAAGCCCATGGTGCCGGAGCCCGCGCCCGTCACCGGCTCCGCGAAGGCGACCTGGATGACATTGAACTTGGAGGAGATGTCGCGCAGCCGGATGTTGGTGGAGCCGTTGTCGAAGTTGTGCCAGTAGCCGACCAGCACCTTGCTGCCCACGGGCGCGGTGTTGTTCGTCGTGGCGGCGATGCTGTTGCTGGCGGAGGAGCGATTGCCGGCCGCGTCGCGCGCCTTCGCCGTGAACGTGTAGGTGGTGTTGGCCGCGAGGCCCGTCACGGTGGCGCCGAGCGTGGTGCTGGTGGTCGCGGGCGTCGTGGCGCCATTGACGAAGATTTCATAGCCGGTGACGGCCACGTTGTCGGACGACGCGTTGAACGCCAGGGCGACGCTGCTGGACGTCACGCCGGTGGAGCGCAGGGAGCCGGGCGCGGTAGGCGCCTGCGTGTCGGGCAGGGGCCGCGTGGGCGTGGTGGTGCTGAACGCCGCGCTCGCCGCAGAACGGTTGCCCGCCGCGTCGCGCGCCTTCACGGTGAAGGTGTACGTGGTGTTCGCCGCCAGGCCCGACACGGTGGCGCTCGCGGAAGCGCTGGTGGCCGAGGCGGCCGCGCCGCCGTTGACGAAGACTTCGTAGCCGGTGACGCCCACGTTGTCGGACGAAGCGCCCCACGTCAGCGACACGCTGTCGAACGTCTTGGAGGGAGAGCCCAGGCCCGTGGGCGCGGTGGGGGCCTGCGTGTCCGCGGGTGGAGTGCCGGTGCGCTCCAGCCACAGGGCGAGCACGTTGGGCGGCTCCCAGCCCACCAGGGACGTGTGTGACTGCCGGCAGTCGTAGCCCTTGCCGCCATAGGACGCGATGTCGCCTACGACGTACGAGACGCCCGGAGCCCAGGCCCCCCGGTCCGCCGCGGCGGCCAGGGCGGGGAACAGCATCAGGAGCAGCGCGGCGGTGGCCATCCGCGCGGAACGGGCCGCGCGCGAGGGGGAATGGGGATGCATGGGGTGAAGCCTCCCAGGAGGGGGTGCGCAGGGAGGGAGGACGAGACCCGGTAAAACGGGTCAAACACCCTGGACGAATTCCGTCAGGCGCCGCTCCAAAGACAGCACGCACCGCGCGCGCGAGTGCATTGCAGGGCCAATCCAGGGATGCTCGCGGGCTTCCAGCAACGGAAGCGTGGGAAGGGTGCCGCGTTGAGCGAAGAGATCGTCTACCGCCATGCCATCGAGGGGCTCTTCCTGCGCTCCGTGGGCAAGCGCCTCACGCCGGAGCTCAAGGACCAGCTGCGCGCCATCGGCCTGGACCTGGACGTGAAGATTCCGCACCACACGCCCCGCCGCGTCTTCGCGGAAGCGCTGGGCATCACCGCGCGCCACCTCTACCCGGACGTGGACGCGCAGGAGGGCTACCGGCAGCTCGGCGTGGGCATCATCACCGGCATGGAGCACACCCTGCTGGGCAAGGCGCTCGTGTCCCTGTGGCCCATCTTCGGTCCCGACCGCGTCCTCTCCCGCATGCAGGAGAGCTTCGCCACCGTGAACAACTACCTGAAGACCGAGCTCATCACCCACGGCCGCGCGAACCACACCATCAAGGTCAGCGAGTGCAACGGCAACCCGGGCTACCTGATGGGCATCATCGAAGCGGGCCTCACCCGCGCCGGCGCGAAACACCCGCGCGTCGAACCCTTCGACTTCGACGGTCACGCCTGCTCCTACCGCGTGCGCTGGGACCCCTGAGCCCGGGACCCTCTCCACCGCACCGCGGCACATTTTCGTAATCTCAAAAAAAGATACATTCTGGTCGGTTTGTACTGGTCTGCCGGAGAATTCCAGGTCTAAATGGAAATAGACCCTTTCTCCCCGGCCGGTCCGCCATGCCCCCAGACTCCTCCCGTCCCTCCGCGTCTCCCGGAGAAGGCCCACCGCGCTGGCGCAGGCCCCTGCTCGCGGCGGGACTCGGACTGGTCGCCCTGTTGGGCGGAGCGGCGCTGCTCTCCCGGGGTTCAGGGGATGAGGCCGGCGGTCCCAAGCCGGTGGCCGCGACGGAAGGCTCCCACAAGGGCTCGGCCTCGCGGGGCGGTTCGGGTCGCGCGCGCGGTGACACCACGGAGGGGATGGAGGCGGATGCGGCGCCCCGCCGGTTCGAATCCGGGACGTGCTGGCGGGACCTGGAGCGCTTCAACGACCAGGTGACGGTGGCGACCTTCCGCGACTGGGCCGCGCCGCTGCTGGCCTCGCGGGACGCCGTCGTCCGCGACTACCTGAAGGAGCGCCTGACGGAGCTCATCGGCAATGACGCGGGGCACGCCCGGGAGGTGGTGGGGTGGGCGCGCGACGCCAAGGGCAAGGAGTTCCAGGTGTACCTGTCGGCCCTGCGGGACTCGGAGGCCGTGCAGCAGCCGCAGGTGGCCGCGCAGCTGATGGCCGCGGGCCTGGACCCCACGCTGGAGACGGGGCGGCGCGCGGGCATGCTCTCCGCGCTGGACACGCAGAAGCGCCTGGAGCCGGCGGCCCTGGACCAGCTGGCGGAGTTCGCCAGGGATCCGGCCTCCGCGGAAGCCGGCTGGGCCGCCACCCGTACGGTCGCGCGCGTGATGAAGAAGGACTTCGCGCGGACGGGCAACGCCTCGCCCTATCTGGACCGGCTGCTCACCATCGCCACGGACTCCCCCGACGAGGACATCCGCTACCTGGCGCAGTCCACGCCCATGCACACGGCGCCGGTGCTGGACGCGGCCTCCACCGAGCGCTTCACGCGCATCCTCACCAGCGAGGGCAACGACGACGGCCGGGACGCGGCGGCGCACAACCTGTCGCTGTCCCAGGACAAGGAGCAGGTGCTGGCGCTGTTCGCCCGGACGTTCCCGACGGAGCCCTCCGTGTGCGTCAGATGGGCCTTGTTCCGTTTCTCCGCGCGCGTGGCGGGCAAGGACGCGCTGCCGGTGATGGCGAAGATGGCCGCCATCGACCCGCGCTTCCAGGAGCAATACCGCATCTTCGAGCAGCTCTATGCCAGCGGCGTCCTGGACTTCATGCGGCTGTGGAACAGCCTGCCCAACCAGGACCCCTTCGCGTGCATGGAACACCACGACTGAGTCTCCGGGAACGCCAATGACACGCATGTCTTCCTTCCGCATGAGCACCCTGGGATGGCTGGCGTTCGCGCTGGGCCCCCTGCTTCCCCTGACAACTTTCGCGCAGGCCGCGTCCACCCCTCCGGCGCTGGAGGGAGAGACCTGTTCGGTGCCGGGCCTGATGGATCAGATCCGCCGAGGGCTCACGTCCAAGTCCCCCGCCTACCAGCGCTACCTGCGCAAGCTCCTGCGTGAAGCGGCCGTCACCCTGCCCGGCGCGGAGCTCCAGGCCGCGTTCGAGCGGGAGACGGACCCGACGATGGCGGAGCACCTGGCGGCCGCGCTCGTCGCCCGCAGCGAGCGGGAAGCGGACGTGGGCGCGATGCAGGTCGTGGCGAAGCGGGCGCTGGAGGACCGCGACCCGGCCGTGCGCTCCGCCACCGTCCGCGCCATGCGGCGCACCGGCGCGCTGGAGAAGACGGGCGACCTGTACGAGCGCCTGATGCGGGATGCGTCGCCGGAGGTGCGCATGGAGGCCGCGACGAACCTCTCGGAGGACAACCAGTTCGTCTACGCGGGACAGCTCGGCTCCGCGACGGACACGGCGGTGGCGGCGGCGGCGGCGTCCCGCGACCCCAAGGCGACGGCGAAGATTCTGGGCACCCTCAACACGGAGAAGCTGGGCGCGGAAGCGGCGGGCAGGCTCCAGGGCCTCCTGCGCAGCGACTCCGCGGAGGTGCGCCAGTCGGCGGCGCTCGCGCTGGGCGGCGTCCCGGCGGATCAGATGGGGCAGGCGCGCGAGTCCCTGGTGTCCATGTACCGGGGCGAGCGGGACGCGGGCGTGCGCAAGGCGCTGGTGCAGAGCATTGCCCAGCTGGGTTTCGCGGGCGCGGTGCCGGAGCTGCAACGGCTCCGGGGCATCGACCCGGGCATGGCACCGGAAATCGACGCGTGGATTCGCGCGCTCGGCACGGGTCTTCAGGAGTGGGAGCTGCTCCTGAGGGAGAAGCAGCGGCTGCAACAGGCTCCGTAGCGGTCACTCACCCCCCAGGGCCGGGAGTCCGGCCCGAAAGGAACATCCGATGCGTTACATGACGAAGGCGTCCCTCGCGGCACTGACCCTCCTCCCCCTCATCGCTGGCGCCCACACGGTGAAGTCGCCCTTCCCCGGCACGGTGACGGCCACCACCTACTATTCGAGCGGCAGCTTCCACGGTGCCGTGGACATCTCCAGCGGCCGTTGCAACTACTGGGGCGCGGAGACCGGCGTGGTCGGCTCCGTCTACTGGAACGTGACGGTCCGCACCTCGGGCGTCTACTGCAACGGGACTGGCAGCGGTACCCAGAACGAGGCCAAGCACGTGTGGGCCAGCGGCTGGACGTTCCGCCAGTGGCACTTCATCAAGACGGCGGACTCCTATGACCGCACGTGCGACCGCTGCCAGGTCGGCAACGAGGGCGCCACCGGCAACTCCACCGGCCCCCACGCCCACCTCCAGCAGGACAAGGCCGGCACCAACGACACGTCCTGGTACAACGGCTACACCACCAAGGGCGAGGCCGTGGACCGCACCGAGACCGTCGGCGTGCTGGACTAGTCGCGCCGGGAGGCGCGGTCTTCTGGCCGCGCCTCCGTTGCCGTGAGAAGGACCGGTCATGGCAGACTGCCCGCCATGACCCGTTCTTCCATTCTTTCCGCCCTGGCGGTCCTGAGTCTGTCATTCGTGTCCGCCGGCTGCGCGACGGTCGACCCTGCCCGGGCCGAGCAGGACATCCGCCAGAGGGTGAGCGCGCAGACCCAGGCCTGGAACGCGCACGACGCGAAGGCCTGGACGCAGGACTTCGCGGACGACGCCGACTTCGTCAACATCGTGGGCACCGTGTTCCAGGGCCGCGAGGAGATCGAGACGCGCCACGCGGCCATCTTCGCGAGCATCTTCAAGACCAGTCACGCCGAGGTGACCGTGCGCAGGCTCGTGTTCCCGACCCCGGACATCGCCGTGGTGGACACGGTGCATGAGGTGACGGGCCACACGGGCCTGCCCCCGGGCGTGCAGAACACCCAGGAGGGACTGCTGCGCACGCAGATGCGGTACGTGATGAAGCGCACCGACACGGGGTGGCGCATCGTCGCGGGGCAGAACACCGACGTGAAGCCCCCTCCGGCGCCCCGGCCCTGAGACACCCTCCGACGCGAAGGTTTCCAGGCGGGCGCGGGCCCTGCGAGCCGCCTGGCCCCGGTGAGGGTTCTTGAGCCAGGGAGCGGCGGCGGGGGTGCTTCCTCCGCCCCCTTGCGGAGGGGCGTGGCGGTGGCCGGAAGACAGGAGGTACGTGAACGCCTCACGTGCGCCTTGCGATGCGGCCCGGGCTGCACTAGCCATCCGGGAACGGAGGGGCGACGGCGCCGACCGCTCGGGTCCTCCGAAGAGGAATCCATGGCCCAGCGCCGTCCGACCCCCAGTTCCGCATCCCCTGGCAAGTCCACCGCCCGCAGTGCATCTGGCAAGGCCGCCGCGAAGCCCGTGGGCCGGGCCGCCACCGGCAAGGCCCCCGTCGCGGTGAAGAAGGGCGCGGCGAAGACGGCCGCTCCCGCGAAGAAGGGCGCGCCCGCGCGCGGGGGCGCCGTGGTCGCGAAGACGAAGCCGGCGGCGAAGGCCCCTGTGGCGAAGTCGAAGCAGGGCGCACCCGCGAAGGCGCCTGCGACGAAGTCGGCACTGACCACGAAGGCACCCGCCGCGAAGTCGAAGCCGACGGCGCAACCCGTGAAGGCACCGGCGGCGAAGTCGAAGTTGGCGGCTCAGCCCACGAAGGCACCTGCCACGAAGTCGAAGTTGCCAGCGCCCCCCGTAAAAGCACCTGCCGCGAAGTCGAAGCCTGGGGCTCAGCCCGCGAAGGCACCTGTGGCGAAGTCGGCACCGACCACGAAGACGCCCGCTGCGGCATCGGTGCAGGGCGCACCCTCGAAGGCGCCTGCCGCGAAGTCCTCGAAGGCGCCTGCCTCCAAGCCAGGTGAGCGGCCCGCTGACGCGCCCGTGGCGAAGTCGAAGCTGAAGGTGCCGTCAGCCGAGGCGTCTCCCGCGAAGGCGGTGGAGGCGACTCGTGCGCAGCCCACGAAGCCGAAGCCGGTGGTTCAGGCCGAGAAGACGCTTGCGGCGAAGAAGGCGAAGCAGGCCGAGATGGCACTCGATTCGACTTCGGAACACATCACCGTTCAGGGCCTTCAGGTGCGCGAGGAGGAGAAGGCCGCGACGCCTGTCCCGGCCGAGACGACCCGTGCTCGCCCCACGAAGAAGGGCATCACCGGAGCGGCTCCCGCCACCGACGAGGCACCGCCCCCGAGCCCCGTGGCCACGGCCGACGTGCCCTCTTCCAGCGCACTGGAGACGCCCCCGCCCTCCACGCCTCCCGCGAGCGCCACGGAGGCCACCGCGACCGAAGCATCACCGGCGAGCAGCGCGGAGCCCACCACCGGTGAAGCCGCGTCGGAGCACACCGAGCCCCAGGCCGCGGCCCCGGCGCCATCCCCCAAGGCCCGCGCGACGAAGCGCAAGGCCGCGTCTGAAGACAGCGCATCCGCTCCGACCGAGGAGCAGACGCTGCGACCCGGTGCTGAATCCCCGACCCCTTCGGAGGAGGCCGCGCCCATCGCCGCCGCTTCCGAAGCCACCGCTCCCTCGGCAAGCCCCGAGGAGTCGACGACCGCGCCCTCCTCCACCAAGGCGAAGCGCGCGGGCAAGACCGCCGCGCGTCCCCCCCCTTCGGAGCCGAGCGAGACCGAAGCGCCGTCCGCACCCGAAGCGGCGAAGCCCGCGCGCCCCGCCGCCGAGCCCCAGTACCTCGTCCTCACCGGGGGCTCGCCCTTCCTGCGCGCCATCGGCTTCGTGCGCCGCGCGGACGGCGAACCCCTGCCGGGCTTCGTCAACCTGTCGGTGTCGAAGATGGCCACGCTCACGCTGCCCACCGAGCCGGGCCAATACGAGTTCCGCTTCCAGACCCGCAACGGCAACGGCGACTTCAAGCTCGCCCAGCGCACCGAGCGCGGCTCCCCCAAGAACGTGCGTGACTTCGAGATGGAGCCTTCCGGGGCCGTGCAGATCTACCGCTTCAGCATTCCCTGAGACGAACCGACAGGCCTCCGTCACACAGGCAACCGCCGTGTCTGGGATTCCAGACACGGTCATGCCCGGAGGCCGTCCACCCGGCTCACCTCCCCTGACTTCAGGGACGGGGCAGCAGACCGGAGAGCATCGCCAGCCCCGGCGCTTCCAGCGGCACGCGCCCGCGCAACGCGGCGAACAGCGACCAGCCGTGGTCCGACAGCAGCACCACGCCCGCGTCCGCGTCCGGCGCGAAGCCCAGGAAGCCCACGGACCCGCCCATCACCGACGAGCGCCACACCACGGCGTGCCCACGCACCTGGGAGAGGGTCCATCCCAATCCCATGCGCGCGGGCCCCGCCTCCACGCGCGGCGCATGCGTCATCGCCAGCGCGCGAACGATGGACGGCTCGCCCCGCCCCAGGTTCGCGTCCAGGAAGCGCAGCAGGTCGCCCACGGTGGAGTGCAGCGCACCCGCGCCAGGGAGCGCGGGAAACGTCCAGGGCGGCACGGGCTTGCCGCGCGCGGTGTGCCCGGACAAGAGCCTGGGGGCCAGCTCGTCGGAAACCCTCGCCGTGGTGTCGACCATCCCCAGCGGCTTGAAGAGCAGGTCCCGCAGCGCGTGTCCGTAGTTCAGCCCCGCGCGCCGGGAGAGCGCATGGCCCAGCACGCCCATGCCCAGGAAGGACTCGGCATGCGGTCGCGGCGACGGACGCTCGGGGTGGTAGCCGCGCAGGAACTCCCCGAACAGGCCCGCTGAGTAATGTCCAAACGGATCCTCCGGGTTCTGCGGCGCCGCATGCAGGTTGGGCGGCAGGTGCGGCAGGCCGGAGGTGTGCGTCGCGAGCTGCTCCACGGTGATGCGGCCCGCGACGTCATCCACCAGCAGGGCCCGGGGAATCAGCTCCGAGAGCGGCGTGTCGAGCCGCAGTCGCTGCCCTTCCACCAACACCGCGGCGAGCGCCGCCGTGAAGACCTCCGTGAGCGCGCCCAGGCAGAACACCGCATCCGTGGGCGGAGGCGTCCCCTTGCCCTTGAGTCCCAGTACGTGGTGCTCGCCCCGCTGGGTGATGCCCGCGCACAGGGCCGCGGAGCGATACCCGCGCAGGTAGCGCCGCGTCTCGGCCTGGAGGAGTTCGGAAGGGGTCGGCATGGGGTGGTGCGGCTCTTACGGGCCCCCTGCCCCGCGACGCAAGCCCTCCGGACCGCGTCTTGTCAGGCGTTCCCATGCGCCCGCGTCCACCTGCTGGAAGGACTCGCACACCCGACACGTCGCCCGCGTTCGCCCCTGCCGGGCTTCGCCGTGGCCGTGTCAGGTCGCGCGGGTGCCGGCGTCAGACACGGCCCGCCTGCCCTTCCACCCCGTCGCTGAAGCCAGAAGGGCCGCGCCCACCCTGACGAAAGGTTCTCGGAGAGGCGGCGCCCCCCGAGCGGGTCGATGGCATCGAGGCGGTAGGACGGCTCCTTCTTGTCCAGCCCCGAGATGATCACATCGAAGGTCGTCGCCGGGCCGCCCTGGGGCACGAACCAGTGGATGTTGTCGCGCTCCGAGCACATGGTCGAGACCTCACCCAGCGGCCCGGCGAGATACGCCGGGAGGGCGGCGCGGCCCGGGCCTCACCGAGCAGTGCATCGAGCAGGAAGCCAGACATCATCGCGCCAAGATGGCCCCGGCGCGTCAGGCCCAGGGTCTCCGCGGCGGACACGGCTCCAGTCACTTCGTCGGGTGCGCTCATCCATCCTGCCTTCGTCACGGTCTTCTGGCACATCGCAGCCCGCCGAGGAACGCATCCGGGACGGATGGGACGCCCCGGGGCCCGGTGCTACCGTCGCGGCCATGAAGGACCGTGCCCCGCGAAACCGCTCGTTGCTCCACCGCCTCGCCGCCCTCCTCCTGGTGGGCGCCACCGCGTGCGGAGGCTGCCGGGCGACCGATGCCGAGCGCGCCGCGAAGGAGCGCGCGGACATCGAGGAGCGCATGCGCGACTCCGTGGCCATCCTCCCCTACCGCGCCTTCAAGCTCACCCTGCGCGCGGATGGCGACCCCCGCGCCCCGGAGGAGGTCGCCCTGCTCTGGAAGGCCCTGGCCGAAACGCGCGAGCTGCCCGACAAGCCCATCACCGACGAAGCGACGCGCGACGCGGCCCGCACGTACCTGAACCTGGGCGTCGCCTTCTACAAGGCGCGCAAGACGCTCCAGACGCGCGACGAGGACGAGTTCCCCCTGCTGTGGTCCAAGTGGATGCCCGGCACCCCCGTGCCCCTGGCGGCCTATGACGCGGGCCACGAGCACGCGCTGCTCGCCAGCGTCTGGCTCCTGCTGGACCGCGCCGCGAAGGCCGGCCACATCCCCTCCACGGAGCTGGCCCTCTACGAGCTGTCGCGCGC
>NZ_RAWD01000669.1:0-1021 GCF_003612065.1 Corallococcus sp. CA047B | reverse complement strand
GGGCGGGCCGGGCGCGCTGATGCGACAGGAGTCCTCCGACGTCGCGTCGTCCACCGCGTCGGGACTGGATGCGCTGGTGCGCGCGATGGTGGCGGCGTCGGTGGCGCTGGCGCTGCTGACGATGGTGCCGGTGCCGGGACTGGATGGGGGCCGGGTGCTGCTGCTCGCCATCGAGGCGGTGAGTGGCCGGCGCATTCCGCCGCGCGTGGAGACGGTGGCGCAGACGGCCGGGTTCCTCTTCCTGTCGATTGGCATCGTGGCCACGGCGGGCGCGGAGATCCGTCGCGCGCTGCCCGCGTCGCCCGCTCCGCGTACCGTGACGGGTGGCACGGCGGCGACGGGTGGCGCTGCGACCGCGCACGCGCCGACGTCGCCAGCATCCACGGGGAGCACGATGCCGACGCTGGACGGCGGCACGGTGCACGGCGCCGCGCCGACGGGTGTCAGCGCCAACGCCGCTCCGCCTCCGGGGACAAAGGTTGGAGTCACGCCCGCGGGCGTCGCCGTCGCACCGCCGCCGGGAGCCTCAGCACCTCAAGCGCCTGCGTCGTTGGCCGGAACGGTCCCACCGATACCGGGGGCATCCGCAGCCGTTCCTTCGACGGGGACGCCTGCTCCGGCGTCAGGGAACAATCCCGTGTCTGCCCAGGCTGCGACGCCTCCTCCATCGGGGAACAAGCCCGTGCCCGTGCCTGCGTCCACGTCCGCTCCGAGTCCAGCGACACCGCCCGCTTCCGCGACCGCCGCCCCCGGGCTGGCACGGGACGCGGGTGCCCCTTCCCCCGCGCGGGATTCGCAGCGCGTCGTCACTCCGGCCCCGCCCTGAGAAGCGGACCGGAGCGACGTCTGCTCCCCCGCCCTGCCTCCAGCGCACGGAGCCCCTGCTGGCTGGGCGGCCCAGCGCATCCACGCTCCCTCGCGTCGATTGCAGTGGCCCGTACACACCACTAGAAGCCGTGGCGCCGAGTCCCCTCGCCGCCGCACTCCAAGAGACCCGTATGCCCCTGCCCCTGCCCCTGTC
>NZ_RAWD01000668.1:0-1026 GCF_003612065.1 Corallococcus sp. CA047B | reverse complement strand
CCTCCACCCCTTCCTTCGCCTCCAGCAGCACCGCCTGGTTGAAGTGGTGCGCCTGCGGCAGCTCCTTCTCGAAGAACCACCGCTGGATAGGCGTCAGCGCCGCCTCTCCCTCCACCAGCCCCTGCTCTCCCACCGAGCCTCGGACCGCCTCCACCACCTTCGCCAACTGCTCCACCGTCGGGTGCTGGAACAACTGCTTCGGCGTCACCTTCAGCCCCGCCTGCCCTGCCTTCGCTACCACCTGGATGCTCAAGATGGAGTCGCCACCCAGCGCGAAGAAGTTCTCGCGCACGCCCACCCGCTCCACGCCCAACACCCGCGCCCAGACTCCCGCCAGCGTCTCCTCGGTCCGCGTCCTCGGCGCTTCGTAGGACTCGCTGGCTTCCGTGCTCGCCTCCGGCGCGGGCAGCGCCTTGCGGTCCACCTTGCCATTCACCGTCAACGGCAGTGCGGGCAGCACCGTGAAGACCGCGGGCACCATGTACTCCGGCAGCCTTGCCTTCAGCTCCGAGCGCAACCCGTCCGTCGTCACCTGCGCGCCCGTGCGCGCCACCACGTAGGCCACCAGCCGCTTGATGCCGGGCGTCTCCTCCCGCACCACCACCACGCTCTCGGACACGCCCTCGCAGCGGCTGAGCGCGGACTCCACCTCGCCCAGTTCGATTCGGAAGCCTCGCACCTTCACCTGCGAGTCCAGGCGGCCCAGGTACACCACGCTGCCATCCGGCAACTGCTTCACCTGGTCCCCGGTGCGGTACAGCCGCGCACCCGCCTGCGTGCGGAACGGATGCGGTACGAACTTCTCCGCCGTCAGCTCCGGACGGCCCAGGTAGCCCAGCGCCAGGCCGTCACCGCCGATGTACAGCTCACCCAGCACCCCCACGGGCACCGGCTGGAGTTCCGCGTCCAGCACGTACAGCTCCGTGTTCGACAGCGGACGGCCAATGGGCACCGTCACCGCGTCCGCCGCGAGCGCCTCCACCGCGTGCCACGCCGCGAACGTCGTGCTCTCCGTGGGGCCGTACG
>NZ_RAWD01000667.1:0-1035 GCF_003612065.1 Corallococcus sp. CA047B | reverse complement strand
GAGCAGCTCATGCCACTGCTGGCGGTGCTCCCGGCTTTCGGCCGACGCGAGGTAGTCGCGCTCCCGCGCCACGTACCGCAGGTAGGACGGCTCCGGCTCCGGGGCCACGTCCACGCCCGCCTCGAGCGCCGCGTAGTGACGGCCCACCGCGCGCACCAGGAGCCCCAGGGAGAACCCGTCCCCCACCAGGTGGTGCACGCAGGCGAAGTAGCCCCCGCGCCGCTCGCCCAGCTTCACCACCGCCAGGCGGAACAGCGGCCCGCCCGGAAGCGCGAAGGGCGTCCGCACCTGCTCGGTGCACCAGCGCTCGGCGGCGGCGTGCGGATCCGCCTCGCGGGAGAAGTCCACCTGCTCCACGCGGCCCCCGTGCACGGCCCCCAGCCGCTGCCGTGCCTGCCCATCCTCGACGCGCAGCTCCAGCCGCAGCGCCTCCGTGCTCCGCGCGAAGCGCTCCAGCGCCTCCGCCAGCAGCTCCAGGCGGACCGGCCCGCGCACCACCAGCAGCCCTCCCAGGTTCGCGAAGGCCGTGCCGGGATGCAGCTGCTCCATCAGCCAGATGCGCTGCTGGGCGTGGCTGAGCGGCTGGAAGCCGTCGGCATCCTCCCGGGAGGAAGGCTCCACCGGAGCAGGCGACAAAGGGGTGACGAGCTCGGCCATGAGGTGTCCGCCGTGAAAGCGAAAAGGGTTTACGAAGAGGACGGGGCGCTCCGCGCCGGGGCTTCGGGCGGCGCGGGAGGGTCGGGAACGAGGAAGCGGATCACCGACCCCACGCGGACCGACGGCACCTGCCGGCGCGCCAGGTCCCGGGGCGTGTTGAGCAGGTCGTGCCACGGGCACCGGATGCCCTGGGCCGCCTCGTCCCAGGTGCCCTTGCTGAGGGGGCCGCCCTTGTGCTTGCAGCGGTCCAGGATGACGCTGAAGCGCTCCCCCAGGCGCAGGCAGAGGTAGCGCTCGTCGTCCACGCGCACCTGGCTCCAGTGCCGCGCCTCCAGTTCCAGCATCATGGCGAGCCCACCTCCGCGGACGGCCCCACCC
>NZ_RAWD01000666.1:0-1050 GCF_003612065.1 Corallococcus sp. CA047B | reverse complement strand
GGGCGGGGGGCGGAGGCCCGCGTCGAGGGGCGCAACGCGGAGCTGCTGCGTGAGATGCGGGGTGCGGAGCCTCGTGCAGAGGGGCGCGGCGAGGTCCGCAATGCGGATCCTCGCGCGGAGGGTCGCGGTGCGGACGCTCGTGGTTCCGAGGGCCGTGGTGTGGACGCCCGTGGCGCCGATGCTCGTGCGGAGGGCCGCAGTGCCGAACCCCGTGGTGCCGACGCTCGCGCCGAGGGCCGCAATACGGACGCCCGTGGTGCCGAGCTTCGTTCAGAGAACCGTCACGCGGAGGTCCGCGCTGATTCCCGCAGCCCGGACGCCCGCGCTGAACCCCGGGGCTCGGACCCTCGCATCCCGGAGCTCCGGGGTGCCGAACCGCGCGCTGACTCCCGGCCGGAGCCCCGACAGACGACGGGGGCGCGGCGCGCCCTGGAATCACCGCCCTCGCGCTCCATGCGCCCGGTGCGCCTGGAAGAGCCGTCCATCCCGACGGTCACCGTGGATGAAGGCCCCACGCTCGCGATGATGGATCCGCTCGGGCGTCTGGGACCTCCTGCTTCCGGGTTCCAGGTGGAGGAGGACGCGCCCACGCTCGCCATGGTGGATCCGCTCGGCCGGCTGTCGCCCCGGTTCCCGTCGGACGAGGACGAGGACGCGCCCACCCTGGATCAGCGCCTGCTCGCGGCCCGGCTCCAGGAGGACGAGGACGACGCCACCCAGGACATGCGGTCCATCACCCGCGCGGAGGACGACGAGGGCCCCACGCAGGACATGCGCGCCGTGCCGCGCTCGGAGGTGCCCGCGTCGATCCGGTCGGGCGCGATGCCGTCGGCGGAGCACCGCCCGGTCCGGCTCCCGATGCCCGCGCCCCACGCCACCGTCGAGGAGATGACCGCGTCCACGGCGCCGCGCTCCGCCTCCCGGGCTCCCATGCCGAACGCCTGGGTCCCTCCGGAGCGCACGGCCACGCTCACCGAGCATTCCATCGCGGCACCGTCGAAGCGCCGGTGGCTCGTGTGGGGTGGGGCGGCCCTGGTGTTGCTGCTGCTG
>NZ_RAWD01000665.1:0-1066 GCF_003612065.1 Corallococcus sp. CA047B | reverse complement strand
ACGTGGCGCACGCCCGCGTCCTCCAGCAGCATCGCCAGCCGCTCCCGGGGCTGCTGTCCATCCAGCGGCAGGTAGGCGGCGCCCGCCAGCAGGATGCCCTTGAGCCCCGCGAGCAGTTGCACCGTCCGGTCCGTCAAGAGCCCCACCACCGAGCCCGGCCCCACGCCCCGCGACCGCAGCGCCGCCGCCACCCGCGCCGAGCGCGCCTCCAGCTCCGCGTAGGTGACGCCCACGTCCCCGTCCCGCACGGCCACGCTTCCGGGCGAGCGCGTGGCCTGCTCCGCCAGCAGCGCCGTCACGGACGTGTCGCGGGCAAACGGCCGGGGCTCCGGGTTCCACGCGGCCAGCTGTCGCGCCTGCGCGGGGCCCACCAGCGACAGCCGCGCCACGGGACGCGCGTCGTCCTGTGCCAGCACCTCGTCCAGGAGCCGCCGGAAGGACTCCGCCAGCGAGGCGGGCACCTCCGCCGGGAAGGCGCTGCGCCGGAAGTCCAGGTCCACCGTGAGGAGTCCCTGCCCCAGCCGGTCGCTCACGTGCACCGCGAGCGAATGCTGCTCATGGCCATTGAAGAGCCAGGTGACGTCCACCGGGTGGCCCCCCAACTGCGCATCGAAGCGTCCGTTCTGGAAGGACACGAGCACGTCGAAGAGGGGCGGCCCGTCCAGCCCTCCAGCGCGCAGCTCCTGCGCGAGCAGGTCGAACGGGTAGCGCTGGCCGCGCAGCGCCCGCTGCTGGGCCGTCCCCACCTCGCGCAGCAGCGAAGCGAAGGGGGCCGCGCCGTCCACGTCGAAGCGCACGGGCACGGTGCCCACCATCATCCCGAAGGTGAGCAGGTCCTCGCGTGCGGAGCGGCCGTGAACGAACGTCCCCAGGCACGTGTCGCGCTGCCCCGTCAGCCGGGACACGAAGAGGCCCGTGAGCGCGGCGAACAACCGGGGCACCGTGCTCCCCGCGCCCTGCGCCACCCGGGCCAGCGCCCGCGTCCGCGCCTCATCCAGCGAGAGGGTGTGGCGCACCGCGCGCGTGTCATCGAAGGGCGTGCCCACCGCGCGCAACAGCCCCCCCG
>NZ_RAWD01000664.1:0-1072 GCF_003612065.1 Corallococcus sp. CA047B | reverse complement strand
GGGCTGGACCCTGGGGGGGTTGGCGCATGGAGCCTTGGATTCAGGAAGCGACGGGGGAGCCACGGCTCCCGCTGATGGCGGTGCAGGTGCCGCGTCGCAACTTCGAGGGATTGTTTCAGCACGCGCTGCGGCCGTCGGGCCCGTTCGCCCAGGCGCTGCGGGACGTGGGGTACGACCCGGAGGCGGAGGAGGCGGAGGAGTACTTCTCCCTGGAGGTGTGGCGCGCGTCGCTGGCGGTGGCGCGGCGGCACGCGTGTCCGGGCCTGGGCAGCGAGGAGGCCAACCGGGTGCTGGGCAACCACTACGTGGAGGGCTTCGCGCAGACGCTGGTGGGGCGCATCTTCGCCGCGGCGGCGCCGCTGCTGGGCGCGGAGCGGTGCCTGTCGCGGCTGCCCACGTACCTGCGCGCGGGACGCGAGGACATGAGGCTGCTGCTGGAGGCGCGGCGCGCGCGTGAGTGGCGGGCCATGGTGGTGGACGCGGATCCGCTGCCGGACTTCGTGGCGGGCGTGGTGGAGCAGGTGCTGCGCCGCACGCGGGTGCTGCCGCGCGTGGACGTGCTGGAGCGCGCGTCCCAGGGCTATTCGCTGCGGATCCGCTGGGACGAACCCTGAGGCCGTCCCCGCGCCCCGCCCCCTCTAGTTGAGGTACGTCTTGGGCGGGGTGCGCCGGGTGAGCGACGGCGGCTGGGACGGCCGGGCCTGGCGCCAGCGTCCGATGACGTCCATCAGCCCGTCGAAGGTGTCGCGCAGGGCCCAGGCGCGGTCCTCCGCGTCCTGCAGGCTCTCGCACCGCAGCAGGCCGTCGCGCAGCGCGCGCTGGACGCCGGGGCAGTCGCCGCGCTCGTCGATGAGCTGTTCGGCGGTGTGGGCGTAGAGCCGGTAGCAGCCCTCCACGTCCCCCCGGTTGTAGGCGGGGGCGCCCACGTTGATGGCGTGGCCCAGGAGGGCGGCCACGGACTCCACCGCGGGCGTGGCGCAGCCCTCCAGCAGGTTCACGGCATGCTGGGGCACGTGGCGCACGCGGGTGGCGCGCTGCCGGGGCGCATCCAGCGCGGACAGGGGCCGGGTGG
>NZ_RAWD01000663.1:0-1079 GCF_003612065.1 Corallococcus sp. CA047B | reverse complement strand
TTCTGCCTCGACCATCTCGCGGGAGTTGCGCCGCAATGCCGCGACCCGTGGCGGTGGCTTGGAGTATCGAGCAACAACGGCCCAGTGGCATGCGGACCGACGCGCGAGGCGCCCGAAGGTCGCGAAGCTGGCCGCGAACAACGAGCTGCGGCGGTACGTGCAGGAGCGCCTGGCGGGGACACTCACCGCTGGCGATGGGACAAGCGTGCCTGGCCCAGAGGTGCGTTGGAAGGTGCGACGCCAGGGGCCCCGAAAAGACCGCCGTTGGGCGACCTCCTGGAGTCCCGAGCAGATTGCCAACAGACTTCAGGTGGACTTCCCAGCGGATGCCTCGATGAGGCTCTCCCACGAGGCCATCTACCAAGCTCTCTACGTTCAAAATCGCGGTGCCTTGCAACGCGAGTTGGCCAGTTGCCTGCGGACCGGGCGGACGCTACGGGTGCCGCGGGCACGTGCCCGCGTGCACGGGAAGAAGTTTGTCAGCCCCGAAAGCAGGCTCAACCATCGCCCAAGCGAAGTCACGGACCGCAAAGTACCTGGGCACTGGGAAGGGGACCTCATCTTGGGGGTGGGGAGTTCAGCCATTGGCACGCTGGTCGAGCGCACCACCCGATTCACGCTGCTGCTGCACTTGCCACGCATGGACGCCCACGGCCTGCCTCGGGTGAAGAATGGGCCTGCCCTGGCCGGACACGGCGCCGACGCGGTCCGCAGCGCCATTGCGTCCTCGCTCACCGTGTTGCCAAAGCAGCTGCGCCGGACGCTCACGTGGGACCAAGGGGCTGAGATGGCTCACCATGCCCGCCTTCGCGCCGACACGGGCCTTTCCGTCTATTTCTGCGACCCACGCAGTCCATGGCAGCGGGGCACGAATGAGAACACCAACGGCCTGCTTCGCCAGTACTTTCCAAAAGGGACGGATCTCTCCAGATACTCCCGTGAGGACCTCGCCACTGTCGCCGCCGCCCTCAACAACCGGCCCCGCAGGACTCTTGGATGGAAGACACCTTCCGAGGCGCTGAACACTCATCTACGCTCACTTCAACCAGGAGGCGTTGCGACGACCGCTTGAATCCACC
>NZ_RAWD01000662.1:0-1102 GCF_003612065.1 Corallococcus sp. CA047B | reverse complement strand
GAATCGCGCTCCGTCGTTTACGACGGTGCTCACGAACGTGGATCGAGGCAGGCGCAGGGCGTAGCCCTCGTTGGGCCCATCCCATGCGTGACGAGCAAGGGCGAGCGCGCCAGAGCCCATAGATTGAGGTCATGGGCGCACCACTTTCGATGGACTTGCGGCAGCGGATACTCGACGCGCACCTGACACGAGAGGAGTCCTGGGGAGAGCTCGCCAAGCGGTTTCGAGTAGGGGTCGCGACGGTTGATCGCCTCATTGGCCGCTGGAAGCGAACCGGCTCCATCGCGCCAAAGCGCCCGGGCCCTCGGCCCTTCTTCCGCATCCCGGATTCGCAACTGGGCAAGGTGAAGCGGTTGCTGGATGCCGCGCCCGACAGTACGACCCAGGAAATCGCGGATGCTTACGCCAAGCAAACGGGTGTGAGGGTGAGCCGCGCCACCATGGGACGTGCCTTCCGCCGATTAGGCTATACGCGCAAAAAAAGTCACTCCTCGCCTCCGAGCGGAGGCTGGCGAAGAATCGCCGGGCCCGCAGGCGGTATCTGGCTACGGCCGCCCAACTGAAGCCCGCGCGCCTCCACTTCATCGACGAGACTGCCGCGACCCTCACCATGACGCGCCGGTATGGGCGTGCTCGACGTGGGCAGCGCGCTCGCGGCTACGTGCCCCTGGGCCGTCGCCAACAAGTCACGATGATAGGGGACCTGACGCTCCAAGGAGTGGGGCCGGTACTGACTTTTGAGGGCGCCACCAACAGCGAACGTTTCGAAACCTACGTCCGTGAGGGACTTCTACCCATCCTCAAACCTCACGACGTGGTTGTCATGGATAACCTCAGCCCCCATCACCGACCGGCAGTCGAGCAACTCATTCGCAGTCGCAAGGCGAGTCTTCTCTTCCTGCCGCCCTACAGCCCAGAACTCAACCCCATCGAGTCGTGCTGGTTGAAAGTAAAGACGCGGATGCGGGCCATCGGCGCCCGCACGCATGTGGCCCTCCGCGAAGCGATGCGAGAGGCACTCGCAACCGTGCGGCCACAGGACGCAGCGACCTGGTTCGCCTACTGCGGCTACCCGCCTCAACCGCCGTGATCACCGTGGTAG
>NZ_RAWD01000661.1:0-1118 GCF_003612065.1 Corallococcus sp. CA047B | reverse complement strand
CTCCGGAACTAGGGAGCTCGCGCGAAGGGCCGCGCGTCCGCATCGCGGCGCAGCACGAAGAAGTACGGCGCTGGCATGCCCCGCGCGTCCATCACCCCGAGCAGCGTGTTCGCGTCCACCTGGCGGAAGACATCGTTCGTGGGCCAGTCGTCGTAGATCATCGTCGCGCTGAGCCTTCCCCGGTACTGCGTCATGCGCAGCCGGGCCTTGAACTTCGCGGTCTCCACCGTGGCCCGGTGCGGGCCCACGGGCCCCCGTATCTCCGGGGAGGGCCACCTGCGCGGATCCACCGGGAACACCGCCGCGCGGTCCTCCGTGAAGAACAGCAGCGGGTGCACGCTCTCCGCGTCGATGAACTGCTTGCCGTACCAGCCGGTCGCGCTGAGCATCCCGTCCATGGGGTGCTCCGTCTGGAGCTCACTGCCCTTCCAGGTGCCCCACATGAACGAAAGGTCCACCGTGGGCAGGCTGTCGAACAACGCGAGCGCCTCCTCGGCGCGGATCCGCCCCGCTTTCACCGCTTCATCGAAGGTCATGACGTCCCTCATCCCTGCATGCGCAGCACCGGCTTGATCGCCGTGCGCGTCTCCATCTGGTGGACCGCGTCGTTGATGGCCTCGAAGTCATGGGTGCGGATGAGCTTCTCCAGCGGGAAGCGTCCGGCCGCGTGCAGCGCGACCAGCTTCGGGAGGAAGGTCTTCGGGTCGGCGTCCCCTTCGAGGATGCCCACCAGCTTCCGGCCGGCGAGCAGGGACGTCATCGGCAGGGTGACCTCCGCCGCGCCACGGCCGGGCAGTCCGAGCAACCCGCAGGTGCCCAGGGGCCGTGTCACGTCGAACGCCTGACGCAGCACCTGGGGTGAACCGACACACTCCAGCGCGAAGTCCACCCCGCCCCCGGTGCGCTGGCGGATCTTCTTCGTGAGCTCGGGCTCCTGCGCGAGGAAGGTGTCCGTGGCGCCCAGCTCGCGCGCGAGTTCGAGCCGCTTCACGTCCAGGTCCACCGCGATGAGGGTCGCCGCGCCCACGACCTTCGCCGCCATGATGGCCGCCAGGCCCACCGCCCCCGCGCCGAAGACCGCCAGCTGCTGCCCCGACCCCATCCGGAACGCCTCCAGC
>NZ_RAWD01000660.1:0-1127 GCF_003612065.1 Corallococcus sp. CA047B | reverse complement strand
ACACCGCCCAGACCCCCGCCGTCACCACCGCCACCGCGATGACCGCGGGCACGAAGACGCCGGCCACCCGGTCCGCCAGCCGCTGGATGGGGGCCCGCGTGCGCTGGGCCTCGGCGACGCGCTGGACGATGCGCGACAGGAGCGTGTCCCGGCCCACCCGCTCCGCGCGCATCACCAGCGAACCCGTGCCGTTCACCGTGCCTCCCGTCACCTTCGCGCCCCGGCCCTTCTCCACCGGCACCGGCTCTCCGGTGACGAGCGACTCATCCACCGCGCTCGCGCCCTCCAGCACCTCGCCGTCCACCGGCACCTTCTCGCCAGGGCGCACGCGCAGCCGGTCCCCCACATGGACCTCCGACAGCGGTACGTCCTCTTCATGCCCGTCGTCCCCGATGCGCCTCGCCGTCGCGGGGGCCAGGGACAGGAGCGCACGCAGGGCACCAGACGTCGCGTGGCGGGCGCGCAGCTCCAGCACCTGCCCCAGCGCCACCAACGTGAGGATGATGGCGGCGGCCTCGTAGTACACGGGCGCGGTGTCACCGTGTCCCGTGCGCGCACCGTCCGGCAGCAGGTGCGGGAACAGCGTGGCGACCCCGCTGAACAGGTACGCCGCGCCCGCGCCCAGCGCGATGAGCGTGAACATGTTGAGGTGCCGGTTGCGCACCGACGCCCAGCCTCGCTGGAAGAACGGCGCCCCCACCCAGAGCACCACCGGCGTCGCCAGCACGAACTGCGCCCACAGCAGGGCCTCCGGGGACAGCGCGAGCCGCACGGGCAACATGTCCGCCATGCCCAGCACCATCAGCGGCACGCTCAGCGCCAGCCCCACCCAGAACCGCCGCGTCATCGAACGCAGCTCCGGATCCGGCCTGTCCTCCACCGTCACCGTGCGCGGCTCCAGCGCCATGCCGCACTTCGGGCAGGTGCCGGGCCCGTCGCGCACCACCTCCGGGTGCATCGGGCAGGTGTACTCGACCCGCGTCTCCAGGGCCGGCGGCGCGTCCGGCTCCAGCGCCATGCCGCACTTCGGGCAGGCCCCCGGCGCGTCCCGCCGCACCTCCGGGTCCATGGGGCACACCCACGTCGTGCCCGGCGCGGCGGGCACGACGTGGGTGTGCCCCATGGAC
>NZ_RAWD01000065.1:0-32873 GCF_003612065.1 Corallococcus sp. CA047B | reverse complement strand
ACGGAAGCCCCCGCCACCGGAGCCTCAAGCGACGCGGGCGCCACGGCCTCCACGGATGCCGGGACGACGGCGGCCGCCGCCACGTGTTCCGCGCGCGGCCTGAGCGCCGTGCCGAAGCCGACCGCGAAGCCCCTGCCTCCCGCGGCGGCGTCCATGCGCGAGCGCATCATCGCGGCGGCGGTGGCCTGCGACTACGCGGCGCTCCAGACGCTGGGCGACGAGAAGGGCAAGGCCGTGCGCTTCTCCTATGACCCCGACCAGGACATGGCCACCACGTGGCGCATCCAGGAGGAGTGGGCGGAAGCGCCGCAGCCCGTGCTGTCCCGGCTGGTCCAGGTCCTCAACCTGCCCTCCTACCAGGAGGGCAACCTCATCTACTGGCCCACCGCGTTCCGCGAGGGCGCCACCGACGCGGACTGGCGCGCGCTCAAGGGCCTCTACCCCGACGACCAGCTCCAGGCGATGCGCAAGGACAAGAGCTACCTGGGCCTGCGCGTCGGCATCACCGTGGACGGTGACTGGCAGCTCGCCGTCGCCGGGGACTGAAGCGTCAGTCGCCGGTGAGAAATCGCGCGACGGCCTCCTGCACCTCTTCGTCGCCCACCATCCCCACGTGGTCGGCCTTCGTCTCCAGCCGGTCCACGTGAAGGGGCGCCGGAGGCAGCGCGCGGGACATCAGCACGGAGCCGTCGCCCGCCGCGACGATGGGGTCCTCGAACGTGGGCTTCCCGTCGATGACCCGGAAGGACTTGATCAGCTGCTGCCCCACGCCCACCACCGCCAGCGTCCGGAACGGCGGCGGCGGTCCCTCCCGGTCGGAGAGCGACCGGGCCAGGCTCGCGCGCGCCTCCAACATGCGCTCCAACTGCTCGCGGTACGCGGGGTCCGTGCGCAGGCCCCCATCTTGGAACACGCCCCACCCGCCCTGGATCCACGCCTCGGGCGAGTACGCGTCGAAGGCCACCGGCTGACCGCTCGCGTCCGCGAAGAAGTCGCTCTGCGCGGGGAGCAACTGGAACGCGGACGCGAAGGTGAACAGCGCCTCGGGTGACAGCAGCGCGTGGTTGCGCCCCACCGGAGTGCCCAGCGTGAAGTCGTCGAACATGCCCGGCGCCCCACGGAAGGGCGTGCCCAGGAACACCACCCGCTTCACGTGCCGCGCGCCCGCCCACGTGGGCTCGCCCGTGTCGTCGCCCTGGCCATAGCGCAGGCACTGCAGGGTGATGAGGCCCCCCATGCTGTGCGCCACGAGGTTCACCTTCACCTTGCCCCCGCGCGCCTCCGCCAACTGGTCCAACAGCGCGCACAGCCGCTTCGCCGTCTCGCGGTTGTCCTGGCGCCAGTCGTAGTCGAAGACGACGAAGCCCGGCAGCCGGTCGCGGCCGAACTCCAGGAAGCCCCTGTAGACGTCGTACTTCGCCACCCACGGCAGTACCGTGAAGCGCGTCACCGGCCCGTCCGACTCCAGTGCGCCGAAGCGGGGCGCGGGCCGCTGGCCGGCAAACGGCAGCGCCAGCGAGCGCTCCCCGCGCGACAGCACGTCCCCCACCGACACCCAGGCCCGCTCGCGCTCCGCGCCCGTCGAGGTGAGGAACGAACCCCGGTAGCCGTGGATGAAGACCGTCACCTCTTCACCGGTGGGCGGGGGCACCGCGACGCGAGAGGCGGTGCAGGCGCTCAACAACATCAGGACCGGGAGTGAAAACAGGCGCATGGGCCCACGGTCTCGCTCAGCGTCGCGCCGCAAGCAAGGACCGGCTGCGCACCGGAAGCCCGTGACACGTCAGCGCGAACGGCCGGGCGTGTCAGGTCTCCGCTGACACGTCCGGAGGTCAGGATTGCCCTCCCATTGGACACTCCTTCCGCCCTGGGGGCCCCTTGCGCGCCCTGGCCTGCCGAGTGCAAAAGACGACAATCGACCGACCCGGTCCGGGTCCTGGGAGCACACGGAACATGGATGCCATTGTCGAGCAGTTGAAGTCGCTGGCCCTGACGGAGGCGCTGCCGCTGCTCCTCAAGGTGATTGGCGCGCTGATCATCTGGTTCGTGGGCCGCACGGTCATCAGCGGCTTCCGCAAGGTGCTGGACATGGCCCTGCAGCGGCGGCAGCTGGATGCCACGCTGATCCGCTACATCGGTTCGCTCTTCACGGGCGCCCTCACCATGATGCTGATGGTCGGCATCCTGGGCCTGATGGGCGTGGAGACCACGTCCTTCGCCGCGCTGATCGCCGCGGCGGGTATCGCCATCGGCGCGGCCTGGTCCGGCCTGCTCGCCAACTTCGCCGCGGGCGTCTTCCTGCTGGTGCTGCGTCCCTTCCGCGTGGGCGAGGAGATCTGCGCCGGCGGGGTGGTGGGCATCGTGCAGGAGATTGGCCTGTTCGTGACCACGCTCGACACGTCCGACAACGTGCGCATCTCCGTGGGCAACAACCAGATGTTCAGCGACAACATCATCAACTACAGCCACCACCCGCACCGCAAGATGACGGTCAAGGTGCCGCTGGTGCACAGCGCGGACGCGCGGACGCTGATGCAGGCGCTGACGGACCGCATGGCCAGCGTGCCCGGCGTCCAGGCGAAGCCCGCGCCCCAGGTGGAGGTGGCGGAGTTCACGCTCCACGGGCCCGTGCTGGCCGTGTGCATCTTCTGCAAGCCCACCGAATTCAACGACACGCAGGCGAACGTCGGCGAAGCGGTGGTGGAGATCCTCCAGCTCGCCAACTACGGCGCCTCCGTCCCCGCCCCGTCCCTGGCCGCCGAGCCTCCGGCGGTGTCGAAGGCCGGCTGAGTCACGAAGCTCGACGCACGCGAACACCCCGCCGGGGAGCTGGGAGGGGCGCCCTCCCCGGCGGACGACCCGGGAAGCCGGGCACACCTGGCACGACATCCGACGTCCTTCCTCCCGCGAAAGCGTGGGAAGAAGCTATTTCCGCAAATACCTGGATTCATTCGGGTGGGCGCTGGATCGCCCCCATGACAGGTCGCTCGATAGCGGAATAGTCTCATCCATGTGAATTTGACCCACCCCTGCGCCGACCCCGGAAGAACGGCGCAGGGCGTCAAACCCACAGCGACAACAGGTCAGGGTCCTCGCGAGTCCATCGCCCCGGGTGGCGCTCGCGTGCGGTGGCGTCCCCGAGTGCGGAGTTCATGAGATGAGCAGCCAGGAGCTGTCGAAGCGGATCGCGAACCTCTCACCGGAAAAGCGCGCCGAGCTGCTGAAGAAGATGGCCGCGCAGAAGGGGGCCGCGGGAAGCACTGCTCGCGGGCTCATCCCGGTCCAGGATCGCTCGCGTCCGCTGCCGCTGTCGTTCGCCCAGCAGCGGCTGTGGTTCATCGATCAGCTGGACCCTGGCAGCGCCCTGTTCAACGTGCCCATGGCGGTGCGCCTGGAGGGCTCGCTGGACGTGGCGGTGCTGGAGCGGGCGCTGCGCGAGGTGGTGCGCCGTCACGAGGTGCTGCGCACGACCTTCCGCGAGGACGCGGCGGGGCCGGTGCAGGTGGTGTCCCAGGAGCCGGTGCTCACGCTGGAGCGGCGCGACGTCACGGGCGCGGCGCCCGACGAGGCGTGGCGGCTGGCGCGCGAGGCGGCGGCCCGTCCCTTCGACCTGGCGCAGGGCCCGCTGCTGCGCGCGTTGCTGCTGACGTCCGGCCCGGGGGAGCACCTGCTGATGGTGGTGGTGCACCACATCGTCTCCGACGGCTGGTCGATGACGCTGCTCGTGCGCGAGGTGGCGATGCTCTACGGCATGCTCGCGAAGGGGATGCCTCCGGCCCTGCCCGCGCTGGGCGTGCAGTACGCGGACTTCGGCGTGTGGCAGCGCGAGTGGCTCCAGGGCCCCCGGCTGGAGAAGCAACTCGATTACTGGAAGCAGCACCTGGACGGCGTGCCGGCGGCGCTGGAGCTGCCCACGGACCTGCCCCGTCCGGCGATCCGCGACGGCCGGGGTGCCCGGCACGACGTGCACCTGTCGCGCGAGCTGATGGACGCGATGAAGGCCTTCGGACAGCAGGAAGGCGCCTCGCTGTACATGGTGCTGCTGACGGGCTGGCAGCTGCTCATGTCGCGGTACTCGGGCCAGGACGACGTGACGGTGGGCTCGCCGATGGCGGGCCGCTCGCGCGGAGAGGTGGAGGGGCTCATCGGCCTCTTCGTCAACGCGCAGGTGTTGCGCACGCGCGTGGACGGCAACGCGTCCTTCCGCGCGCTCTTGCGGCAGGTGCGGGAGACGGTGCTCGGGGCCCAGGAGCACCAGGAGCTGCCCATCGAGCGGCTGGTGGAGGAGCTGCGTCCGGAGCGCATCCAGGGCCGCACCCCGTTCTTCCAGGTCATGCTCACGTTCCAGGCGTCCTTCCGGGGCGCGGCGACGGTGGAGGGCGTGAAGCTGGAGGCGCTGGAGCTCGACACGCACACCGCGAAGTTCGACCTGACGCTCCAGGTGCTGGAGACGGAGCAGGGCATCAAGGGCTACCTGGAGTACGCCACCGACATCTTCACCGCGCCCACCGCCGCGCGCATGGCGGAGCACCTGCGCCTGCTGCTGGAGGGCGCGCTCGCCCGTCCGAACGAAGCCGCCGCGAGGCTGCCGCTGCTCACCGCCGCCGAGCGCCAGCAGGTGCTCATCGACTGGAACGCCACGCACGCGCCCTTTCCGGAGGCGTGCATGCATTCACTCTTCGAGGCCCAGGCCCGCCGCGCCCCGGAGGCGCTGGCGGCCCTCTTCGAAGGGACGCAGCTGACGTACGCGCAGCTGGATGCGCGGGCCAACCAGCTCGCGCACGCCCTGCGCCGCCGGGGCGTCCGTCCCGAGGTGCGCGTCGCCCTGAGCGTGGAGCGCTCGCTCGACGTCGTCATCGGCCTGTTGGGCATCCTCAAGGCGGGCGGCGCGTGGGTGCCGGTGGATCCGCTGCTGCCGCGCGAGCGCCTGGCCTTCATGCTGGAGGACAGCGGCGCGGCGGTGCTCGTCACGCAGAGCGCGCTGGTGGACCGCTTCCCTGAGGGCCACCGGTCGCGGGCGCTCTGCCTGGACACCGAACGAGAAGCCCTCGCGGGCGAGCCAACGGACGCGCCCGAGACGGGCGTCACGCCCGCGCACCTGGCGTACCTGCTCTACACCTCCGGCAGCACCGGCACGCCCAAGGGCACGGCCGTGGAGCACCGCGGCGTGGCCAACCTCGTCACGCACGAGGCGGTGGCGTACGGCATCGGTCCGGGCAGCCGCGTGTTGCAGTTCGCGAGCCTGAGCTTCGACCTGTCGGTGGAGGAGATCTTCACCACGCTGTGCAACGGGGCCACGCTGGTGCTGGCGCCGCTGGACAAGCTGATGCCGGGCGCGCCGCTGCCGGTGCTGCTCCGGGAGCAGGGCCTCACCGTCATCAGCCTCACGCCCGCGGCGCTCGCGGCCACGTCGTCGGAAGGACTGCCGGAGGTGCGCACCGTCATCTCCGGCGGCGAAGCCCTGCCCGCGGACGTCGTCGCGCGCTGGGCCCCGGGACGCAGGTTCCTCAACACCTACGGTCCCACCGAGGCCACGGTGGTGGCGACGCTCGGAGAGGTCATCGCCAACGGAAGCGTGCCGTCCATCGGCCGGCCGTTGGCGAACGTGCGCGCCTACGTGCTGGATCCGCGCGGCGAGCCCGTGCCCGTGGGCGTGCGCGGCGAGCTGTACGTGGGCGGCGTGGGCGTGGCGCGGGGCTACGCGGGACGCGCGGGCCTCACCGCCGAGCGCTTCGTGCCGGACGTCTTCTCCCGCGAGGGCGGGGCCCGGCTGTACCGCACGGGCGACGTGGTGCGCTGGCAGCCGGACGGCACGCTGGAGTTCGTGGGCCGCATCGACGCGCAGGTGAAGGTGCGCGGCTTCCGCATCGAGCTGGGTGAAATCGAAACCGTGCTGCGCGCGGGCCCGGCCGTGAAGGACGCGGTGGTGCTCGCCCGCGAGGACCACCCGGGCGACAAGCGGTTGGTGGCGTACGTCGTGTCGGACGCGCTGGATGTCGCGGCCCTGCGCGCGCACCTGAAGCAGCACCTGCCCGACTACATGGTGCCCGCCGCCTTCGTCTCCCTCCAGACGCTGCCGCTGACGTCCAACGGCAAGGTGGACCGCAAGGCGCTGCCCGTCCCCGAGGCCACCGCGCGGACCCACGCCTACGAGGCGCCGGTGACGCCGCTGGAGGAGCAGTTGGCGGAGCTGTGGCGCGACGTGCTGCGCGTGCCTTCGGTGGGCCGCACCGACAACTTCTTCGAGCTGGGCGGCCACTCGCTGCTCGCCACGCAGTTGGTGGCCCGGGTGCGTGCCGCGCTCGACGTGGAGCTGCCCCTGCGCGCGCTCTTCGAGGCGCCCACCGTGGCCTCGCTCGCGGAGAGGTTGCAGCAGGCCCGGAGCGCCGCGCGGCTGCCGCCCCTCACCCGGACGACGACGGAAGGGCCCCAGCCGCTGTCCTTCGCGCAGCAGCGGCTCTGGTTCCTGGATCAGCTCGCGCCGGATGACGCGTCCTACAACCTCCCCGTCACGCTGCGCCTCACGGGGCGCCTGGACGTGGAGGCGCTGCGCCGCTCCTTCGAGGCGCTCGTCCAGCGTCACGACGCCCTGCGCACCACCTTTTTCGAACACGAGGGCCAGCCGTTCCAGCGCATCCACGCCCCGGCCGCGTGGGCGCTCCCCGTCCAGGACCTGTCCTCCCTGGCCGCGTCCGAGGCCGAAGCGGAGACGGTGCGCCTGGCCACCCGCGAAGCGCGCCAGCCCTTCCACCTGGGCCAGGGGCCGCTGTTGCGCACCGCGCTCCTGCGGCTGTCGGAAGAGACGCACGTCCTGCTGGTGACGATGCACCACATCGTCTCCGACGCCTGGTCCATGGGCGTGCTCGTGAAGGAGCTGGCCACCAGCTACGCGGCCTTCAGCGCGGGACGCGAGCCCGGCTTCGCGCCGCTGCCGGTGCAGTACGCGGACTTCGCCGTGTGGCAGCGGCAGTGGTTGCAGGGCGAGGTGCTGGACGCGCAGCTCGGCTACTGGAAGCAGCAGCTCGCGGACGCGCCCTCCGCGCTGGAGCTGCCCACGGACCGGCCGCGTCCGGCCGTGCAGTCGCGGCGCGGCGCCACGGTGCCGGTGAACCTCCCCGCGACGTTGACGGCCTCCCTGCGCGCGCTGGCACAGAAGGAGGGCGCCACGCCCTTCATGCTGCTGCTCTCCGCGTTCCAGCTGTTGCTGTCGCGCTACTCGACCCAGGACGACGTCTCCGTGGGCTCGCCCATCGCGGGGCGCACGCACGCGGAGGCCGAAGGGCTCATCGGCTTCTTCGTCAACACGCTCGTGCTGCGCTCGCGGCTGCGTCCGGAGGAGTCGTTCCGTCAGCTGCTCGCGCAGGTGCGCGGCACCACGCTGGCCGCCTATGAGCACCAGCACGTCCCGTTCGAGAAGCTGGTGGAGGTCCTCCAGCCTTCGCGCGATTTGAGCCGCAGCCCGCTGTTCCAGGTGATGTTCGTCCTGCAGAACGCGCCCGCGGAAGCGCTGCGGGTGCCGGGGCTCGCCTTCCAGCCCATCCCGCTGGAGGGGAACTCCGCGCGCTTCGACCTTGCGCTGACGCTCTTCGAGGTGCCCCAGGGCCTCACCGGCTTCCTGGAGTACAGCAGCGACCTCTTCGACGCCGCCACGGTCCAGCGGCTCATGGGCCACTACGGCGTCCTGCTGGAGGCCATCGCCGCGAAGCCGGAGACGTCCCTCGCCGCCCTGCCGTTGATGACGGAGGCGGAGCAGGCCCGGCTGCTCGTGGAGTGGAACCAGACGGACGTCGCGTTCCCGGACGACACCTGCATCCACCACGTCTTCGCTGTTCAGGCCCGCCGCGCGCCGGACGCCCTCGCCGTGCGCATGGGCGAGCGCGGCGTGACCTACGGGGAGCTCGACGCCTGGGCCCACCAGCTCGCGGTGCACCTGCATGCCGCGGGCGTGCGTCGCGGCGACCGCGTCGCGGTCCTGGCCGAGCGCTCGCCGGAGCTGGTGGCCGGATTGCTCGCCGCCCTCAAGGTGGGCGCCGCGTACGTGCCCATCGCGGCCGGTGTTCCGCCCGAACGCCTCGCCTTCATGCTGGCGGACTGCTCCGCCTCCATCCTCCTCACCCAGCAGCACCTGCGCACGGAGCTGCCCGCCCTCTCCACGCGCGTCCTGTCGCTGGAGACGGAGGTCGCGGTGCCGGCCCCGCCCCTGCCCGTGGCGCCCGTGGGCGCGGACGACCTTGCCTACGTCATCTACACCTCCGGCAGCACGGGGCGCCCCAAGGGCGTCGCCGTCCACCACCGGGGCCTGATGAACCTGGTGGCGTGGCACCAGCGCACCTATGCGCTGACGCCGGAGGACCGCACGGCGCTCACCGCGGGCGTGGCCTTCGACGCCTCCACCTGGGAGGTGTGGCCTTCGCTCGCGTCGGGCTCAAGCCTCGTCGTTCCCCCCGATGCCCTGCGCGCCGAACCCGCGCAGCTGCTGCGCTGGCTGGCCGACGAAGCCATCACCACCTGCTTCATGCCCACGCCCCTGGCCGAAGCGGTGCTGCGCGAGGCGTGGCCGAAGCCCATGGCCCTGCGCGCCCTGCTCACGGGCGGCGATGCCCTGCACCACGGCCCGTCCGCGTCGGTGCCCGCCACGCTCTTCAACCACTACGGCCCCACCGAAAGCACCGTCGTCGCCACCTTCACGCCCGTGCCCGCCTCCACGCGCGACGACGGCACGCGTCCGCCCATCGGTCGGCCCATCGCCAACACCCGCACCTACGTGCTGGATGCCGGGCTGCGGCCGGTGCCCGTCGGGGTCCCGGGCGAGCTCTTCCTCGAAAGCACAGGCCTGGCGTGGGGCTACCTCGGCCAGCCCGCGCTGAGCGCCGAGCGCTTCATCCCCCACCCCTTCGCCTCCACCCCCGGGGCTCGCCTCTACCGCACCGGCGACGTGGTGCGCTGGCGCGCCGACGGCCACCTGGACTACCTGCAGCGGCTCGACTTCCAGGTGAAGGTGCGGGGCTTCCGCATCGAGCTGGGTGAAATCGAAGCCTCGCTGCTCGCGCATGCCTCCGTGCACGAAGCCGTCGTGGTCGCCCGCGAGGACGTGCCCGGCGACAAGCGGCTCGTCGCCTACCTCGTCCCCATCTCGGGACAGCCGGTGGACACCGCCGTCGTGCGCGCGTTCCTCAAGGAGCGACTGCCCGAGTACATGGTGCCGTCCGCCTTCCTCGTGCTGGAGGCCCTGCCCCTCAACGCCAACGGCAAGCTGGACCGCAAGGCCCTGCCCGCGCCCGACGCATCGCCCCTTGCCGCCTTCGTCGCGCCCCGCTCTCCCACCGAGGAGAAGGTCGCCGGGGTCTTCGCCCACGTGCTGCGCCGCGAGCGCATCAGCGTCCACGACGACTTCTTCGCGCTCGGCGGCCACTCGCTCCTCGCGACGCAGCTGGTGTCGCGGATCCGCGCGGTCTTCAGCGTCGAGCTGCCCCTGCGCGCGCTCTTCGAATCACCCACCGTGGCCGCGCTCGCCGAGCGCCTGCTGACAACGACCTCGGGGCCCCGGCTGCCGCCGCTCACCCGTGCCCGCGTCGACGGTCCCCTGCCGCTGTCCTTCGCGCAGCAGCGCCTGTGGCTGTTGGATCAGCTCCAGCCGGGAGATGCGTCGTACAACATCCCCACGGCCCTGCGGTTGACGGGCCACGTCGACGTGGAGTCCCTGCGCCGCGCCTTCGAGGCCCTGGTCGCGCGCCACGACTCGCTGCGCACCACGCTCGTCCAGCACCAGGGGCAGGCCACGCAACACGTCCACGCACCGGGCGGCTGGACGCTGCCGCTCACGGACGTGTCCGCCCTGCCCGAAGCGCGGCGTGAAGAGGAGGCCCGGAGCCTGGCGGGTCAGGAGGCCCGGCGGCCCTTCGACCTGGAAGCAGGCCCGCTGCTGCGTACGTCGCTGGTGCGCCTGGGCACGGAGGAGCACGTGCTCCTGGTGACGATGCACCACATCGTCTCCGACGGCTGGTCCATGGGCGTGCTCGTGCGGGAGCTCACCGCGCTGTACGCGGCCTTCCACGCGGGCCAGGAAGCCACCCTGCCGCCGCTGGCCGTGCAGTACTCGGACTTCACGGTCTGGCAGCGCGACTGGCTCCAGGGCGAGACGCTGGATGCGCAGCTCGGCTATTGGAAGGAGAAGCTCGCGGGCGCGCCGTCCACGCTGGAGCTGCCCACGGATCATCCGCGTCCGTCCCTCCAGTCGTACCGGGGCTCGACGGTGCCCGTGCAGGTTCCGCGGTCCGTATCCGAAGCGCTCAAGGCCCTGGGCCGGCGCGAGGGCGCCACGCCCTTCATGGTGCTGCTCGCGGCCTTCCAGGTGCTCCTGTCGCGCTACTCCGGCCAGGACGACATCAGCGTGGGTTCGCCCGTCGCGGGCCGCACGCACGCGGAGACCGAAGGGCTCATCGGCTTCTTCATCAACACGCTGGTGCTTCGCTCGCGGCTTGCGTCCGGAGAGTCGTTCCAGGCGCTGCTGGGCCAGGTGCGAGGCACGACGCTCGCGGCCTACGAGCACCAGCACCTGCCGTTCGAGAAGCTGGTGGAGGTCCTCCAGCCCGTGCGCGACCTGCGCCACAGCCCGCTGTTCCAGGTGATGTTCACCCTGCAGAACATGCCCACGGAGGAGCTGCGCGTCCCCGGGCTCTCCTTCCGTCAGGTGGAGGCGGAGACAAACTCCTCCAAGTTCGACCTGACCCTGCTGTTGCAGGACTCGCCGCAGGGCTTCCTCGGCAAGCTGGAGTACAGCACGGCGCTGTTCGAGCGCGGCACCGTGGAGCGGATGGCCGAGCACCTGAACACGCTGCTGGCGGCCGTGGCCGAAAGGCCGGAGCTGTCCGTGGCGGAGCTGCCCCTGCTTCCCGTGGAAGAGCGCCAGCGCCTGCTCGTGGACTGGAACGACACCACCGTCGCCAGCCCCACGGACCTCCCGGTCCATGTCCACTTCGCGGAGCAGGCCCGTCGCACGCCGGAGGCCGTGGCCCTGGTGCTTGGGGACGCCACGCTGACGTACGGGGAACTCGATGCCCGCGCCAACCAGTTGGCCTGGCACCTGCGCTCCTTCGGCATCGTCCCGGGCGCGCGCGTGGGCCTCGCGGTGGAGCGCTCCTTCGAGCTGATCATCGCCACCCTCGCCATCCTCAAGGCCGGCGCCGCCTTCGTCCCCGTGGACCGCAACGCGCCCGTGGACCGCATCGCCGCGCTCCTGGAGGACGCCAACGTCGGCGTGACGCTCACCCACGAGCCCTTCGAATCGCTGCTGCCCTCGACGGGCATCTACATCTGGCTGGATGAACAGCAGGCCGCCATCGCGAAGCAACCCACCCATGCCCCCGACGTCAGCGTGGACGGCGAGGCGCTGGCCTACGTGATGTTCACCTCCGGCAGCACCGGCCGTCCCAAGGGCGTCTGCGTGCCCCACCGGGGCATCACCCGCCTGGTGCTCGGCAGCACCTTCATGCGCTTCGGGCCCGACGAGGTCTGGCTCCAGTTCGCCCCCGTCGCGTTCGACGCGTCCACGCTCGAAATCTGGGGTGCGCTGCTGCACGGGGCGAAGCTCGTCCTCGCGCCGCCCCACGCCCTGTCCCTGGAGGAGCTGGCCGCGCAGCTGCGTCAGCACCGCGTGACGACGCTGTGGCTGACCGCGTCCCTCTTCGAGCAGATGGCGCTGCATCAGGGCGAAGCGCTCGCACGGGTCGGACAGGTCCTGTCCGGCGGCGACATCCTTCCCGCCACGCGCGTGCGCGAACATCTGGCGCGGCTCCCCGAAGGCGCGGTCCTCATCAACGCCTACGGCCCGACGGAGAACACGACGTTCTCCACGACCTCGCCCATGCACCACGACACCGTGGTGGAGGGGGCGGTGTCCATTGGCCGGCCCATTCCCAACGCCACCGCCTTCGTGCTGGACGCGCACCTGCGCCCTGTCCCCACGGGCGTCGCGGGCGAGCTGTACGTCGGCGGCCCCGGCCTCGCATGGGGCTACCTGCACCGCCCCGAGCTGACCGCGGAGCGCTTCATCCCCCACCCCTTCGCCTCCACTCCTGGCGAGCGCCTCTACCGCACCGGCGACAAGGCCCGCTGGCTCGCGGGCGGCACCCTCGACTTCCTGGGCCGCTTCGACTTCCAGGTGAAGGTGCGTGGCTTCCGCATCGAGCTGGGCGAAATCGAAAATGCGCTGCGCGCCGCCGTGGGCGTCAGCGAGGCCATCGTCATCGCGCGAGGCTCGGATGGGGACAAGCGCCTCATCGGCTACCTCACCGCGCTCGAAGGCCACGTGCTGGACACGGACGCACTGAAGGGCCAGCTCAAGCAGCAGTTGCCCGAGTACATGGTGCCGTCCGTCCTCGTCGTCCTGGACGCGCTGCCCCTCAACGCCAACGGCAAGGTGGACCGCAAGGCCCTGCCCGAGCCGGGAGAGGCCCCGAGCACCTCCGACTTCGTCGCCCCGCGCACACCCACCGAGGAGAAGCTGGCGGCCATCTTCGCGGAGGTCCTGCGCGTGGAGCGCGTCGGCATCCACGACGACTTCTTCGCGCTCGGTGGACACTCGCTGCTGGCCACGCAGCTCGTCTCGCGTGTGCGCGCCGCGTTCGGCGTGGAGCTGCAACTGCGGGCCCTCTTCGGTGCGCCCACCGTCGAGACCCTCGCGCCCCAGCTCGACGAGGCCCGGAGCACCGCGCTTCGAGCGCCGCCGCTGCGGCCCGTGTCACGCGAGGAGGCCATTCCGCTCTCCTTCGCGCAGCAGCGCCTGTGGTTCCTGGATCAGCTCTCGCCCGGAGATGCGTCGTACAACATCCCCACGGCCCTGCGGCTGACGGGGCGCGTGGACGTGGAGTCGTTGCGCCGCGCCTTCGAGTCCCTGGTCGCCCGTCACGAGTCCCTGCGCACGACCTTCCGGGTGCATCAGGAACAGGCCACGCAACACCTCCACGCGCCGTCCGCGTGGTCGTTGCCCGTCACGGACCTCTCCGACCTACCCGAAGCGCGGCGGGAAGCCGAGGCCCGGCGCAGCATCGAGGAGGATGCGCGCCAGCCGTTCCACCTGGAGCACGGTCCGCTCCTGCGCACCCGCCTCGTTCGGCTGGGCGAGGAGGAACACCTGCTGCTGGTGACGATGCACCACATCGTCTCCGACGGCTGGTCCATGGGCGTCCTCATCCGCGAGCTGGTGGCCTTCTACGAGGGTCACACCCGGGGAAGCGCGCCGCTCCTGGCCCCGCTGCCCGTGCAGTACGCGGACTTCGCGGCGTGGCAGCGCCAGTGGCTCCAGGGGGAGACGCTGGACGCGCAGCTCGGCTACTGGAAGGAGCAGCTCGCGGGCGCGCCGTCCGCGCTGGAGCTGCTGACGGATCATCCGCGCCCCGCCATCCAGTCCCACGCGGGCGCGGCGCTCTCCCTCCGCGTGCCGAAGGCGACGTCCGAAGCGCTCAAGGCGCTCGCGAGCCGCGAGGGCGTCACACCCTTCATGGTGCTGCTCACGGCCTTCCAGGTACTCCTGTCGCGCTACTCCGGCCAGGATGACATCAGCGTGGGAACGCCCATCGCCGGCCGCACGCAGGCGGAGACCGAAGGGCTCATCGGCTTCTTCGTCAACACGCTGGTGTTGCGCGCCCACGTCGAACCCCAGGCGACGTTCCAGCAGGTGCTGGAGCAGGTGCGCTGCACGACGCTCGCGGCCTACGACCATCAGCACCTGCCGTTCGAGAAGCTGGTGGAAGTCCTCCAGCCCGTGCGCGACCCGAGCCGCAGCCCGCTCTTCCAGGTGATGTTCACGCTGCAGAGCACCACCACGCAGGACCTGCGCGTTCCCGGACTCGCCTTCCAGCAGGTGACGGCGGAAGCGCGCTCCGCGAAGTTCGACCTCACCCTCACGCTGCTGGAGTCCCCGGACGGGTTCGTCGGAGACCTGGAGTACAGCACGGCGCTGTTCGAGCGCGGCACCGTGGAGCGGATGGCCGAGCACCTGAACACGCTGCTGGACGCCGTGGCGACGAGGCCCGGATTGTCCGTGGCGGAGCTGCCCCTGATGTCAGCGGCCGAGCGCCAGCGCCTGCTCGTGGACTGGAACGACACCACCGTCCCAAGCCCCACGGACATCCCGGTCCACGTCCACTTCGCGCACCAGGCCCGCCGCACGCCGGAGGCCGTGGCCGTCGTTCTCGGGGACGCCACGCTGACGTACGGGCAGCTTGAGGCCCGCGCCAACCAACTGGCGTGGCACCTGCGCACGCTTGGCATCACGCCCGGCGCGCGCGTGGGCCTCGCGGTGGAGCGGTCCTTCGAGCTGATCATCGCCATCCTCGCCACCCTCAAGGCGGGCGCCGCCTTCGTCCCCGTGGACCGCAACGCCCCCGTGGACCGCATCGCCGCCCTGCTGGAGGACGCCGACGTCGGCGTGGTGGTGACCCATCAGCCGTTCGCCCCGCTGCTGCCCGCGACCGGCGCCCGTGTCTGGCTGGATGCGCAGCAGGACGTCCTCGCCGCGCTGCCCACGCATGCGCCGGATGTCACCGTGGACGGCGAGGCGCTGGCCTACGTGATGTTCACCTCCGGCAGCACTGGCCGCCCCAAGGGCGTCTGCGTGCCCCACCGGGGCATCACCCGGCTGGTGCTCGGCAACACGTTCATGCGCTTCGGACCCGACGAGGTCTGGCTCCAGTTCGCGCCCGTCGCGTTCGACGCTTCCACGCTCGAAATCTGGGGTGCGCTGCTGCACGGCGCGAAGCTCGTCCTTGCGCCGCCCCATGCCCTTTCGCTGGAGGAGCTGGCCGCGCAGCTGCGTCACCACCGCGTGACGGCGTTGTTCCAGACGACCGCGCTGTTCGAACAGATGGCGCTGCACCAGGGTGAGGCCCTCGCGGGCGTGCGCCAGCTCCTCGCGGGCGGTGACGTGATGCCGTGGTCTCGCCTGCGCGACCACCTGGCCAGCCTCCCTGAAGGCTCGACGTTCGTGCATGCCTACGGCCCGACGGAGAACACGACGTTCTCCACCACGCTGGCCATGCACCGCGACACCGTGGTGGACGGTCCGGCCTCCATCGGCGGAGCCATCTCCAACTCCACCGTCTACGTGCTCGACCCGCACCTGCGCCCCGTGCCCACGGGCGTCGCGGGCGAGCTGTACGTCGGCGGCCCCGGCCTCGCATGGGGCTACCTGCACCGCCCCGAGCTGACCGCGGAGCGCTTCGTCCCCCACCCCTTCGCCTCCACGCCCGGAGAACGCCTCTACCGCACCGGTGACAAGGTCCGCTGGCTGGCCAACGGCACCCTCGACTTCCTGGGCCGCTTCGACTTCCAGGTGAAGGTACGTGGCTTCCGCATCGAGCTGGGTGAAATCGAAACCGCGCTGCGCGCCGCCGTGGGCGTCAGCGAGGCCATCGTCATCGCGCGCGGTTCGGATGGGGACAAGCGCCTCATCGGCTACCTCACCGCGTTCGAAGGCCACACGCTGGACACGGACGCACTCAGGGCCGGGCTCAAGCAGCACCTGCCCGAGTACATGGTGCCGTCCGTCCTCGTCGTCCTGGACGCGCTGCCCCTCAACGTCAACGGCAAGGTCGACCGCAAGGCCCTGCCCGAGCCCGGAGATGCGCCTCGCGCCTCCGACTTCGTCGCCCCGCGCAACGCCACCGAGGAGAAGCTGGCGGCCATCTTCGCGGAGGTCCTTCGCGTGGAGCGCGTCGGCGCCCACGATGACTTCTTCGCGCTCGGTGGACACTCGCTGCTGGCCACGCAGCTCGTCTCGCGCGTGCGCGCCGCGTTCGATGTGGAACTGCCGCTGCGGGCCCTCTTCGGTGCGCCCACCGTCGAAGCCCTGGCGTCGCGGCTCCAGGAAGCCCAGCCCGCGGTGCTCCGGGCCCCACCGCTGCGGCCCGCGTCGCGTGAGGGAGCCATTCCGCTCTCCTTCGCGCAGCAACGCCTGTGGCTGTTGGATCAGCTCCAGCCTGGGGATGCGTCGTACAACATCCCCACAGCCCTGCGGCTGACGGGACGCGTGGACGTGGAGTCGCTGCGTCGGGCCTTCGAGGCCCTGGTCGCCCGCCACGAACCGCTGCGCACCACGCTCTCCGAAGCCCACGAAGCCCCGGCGCAGCGCATCCAGCCGGCGTCCGGCTGGGACCTGCCCGTCATCGACCTGGCGTCCCTTCCCGAAGCACAGCGCGAGGAGGAGGCGCGGCGGCTGGCGACGACCGAGGCCCGGCGTCCCTTCCAGCTCGCCACGGGTCCGCTGATGCGCTCCGTGCTGGTACGGCTGGGCGAGGAAGAGCACCTGCTGCTGATGACGATGCACCACATCGTCTCCGACGGCTGGTCCATGGGCGTGCTCGTTCGCGAGCTCACCGCGATGTACGTGGCCTTCCACGCGGGCCAGGACCCCGTCCTCGCACCGCTGCCCGTGCAGTACGCGGACTTCGCGACGTGGCAGCGCGACTGGCTCCAGGGCGAAGTCCTGGATGCGCAGATCGGCTACTGGAAGGAGAAGCTCGCGGGCGCGCCGGCCGCACTGGAGCTGCCCACCGACCATCCGCGTCCGCCCGTGCAGTCACACCGGGGCGCCAAGGCGGACCTGCGCATCCCCGCGCAGGTGTCCGATGCCCTCAAGGCGCTGGCCCAGCGTGAAGGCGCTACGCCCTTCATGACGCTGCTCGCGGCGTTCCAGGTGCTCCTGTCGCGCTACTCCGCGCAGGACGACATCAGCGTCGGTTCCCCCATCGCCGGCCGCACGCAGGCGGAGACCGAAGGGCTCATCGGCTTCTTCGTCAACACGCTCGTGCTGCGCTCGCAGGTGAATCCACGGACGACGTTCCGCGAACTGTTGGCCCAGGTGCGCGGTACGACGCTCGCGGCCTACGAGCACCAGCACCTGCCGTTCGAGAAGCTCGTCGAGGCCATTCAGCCCACGCGCGACCTGAGCCGCGGGCCGCTCTTCCAGGCGATGTTCGTCCTGCAGAACACGCCCAATGAATCCGTGCGCCTGCCGGGCATGGCGATGCAGACGCTGCCGCTGGAAACCCAGTTCGCCAAGTTCGATCTCTCGCTGGCACTGCGCGAGTCAGGGTCGGAACTGCTTGGCGCGCTGGAGTACGCGACGGACTTGTTCGACGCGTCGACCGTCCAGCGCATGGCGGGCCACTTCGGCATCCTGCTGGAGGCCATCGCGAAGAAGCCGGACACCCGCATCGCGGACCTGCCCCTGCTCACCGAAGCCGAGCGCCACCAGCTCCTCGTCGAATGGAACCCCGCCTCGGCCTCCGCGCCGCGTGAGTCGAGCATTGCCGCCCTCGTCGAGGCGCAGGTGCTTCGCACGCCGGATGCAGTCGCTGTCATCACCCCGGAGCGCCGCCTGACGTACCGCGAGGTGGATGCACGCGCGAACCAACTCGCGCACCGCCTGCGTGGACTGGGTGTGGGCCCCGAAGTGCGAGTGGGCCTGTGCGTCGAGCGCACTGAAGACCTCGTCATCGGCGTGCTCGGCATCCTCAAGGCCGGTGGCGCCTACGTGCCGCTGGACCCCAGCTACCCGCGTGAGCGCCTGGGCTGGCTGCTGGAGGACGCGCAGGGCCCCGCCCTCGTCGCCCACTCACACCTGCTCGCGTCCTTGCCGGAGCACTCCGCCACCGCCGTGTGCCTGGACACGGATGCTTCGCTGGCGACCCAGCCCACCACGGCCCCGGACGTGGACATCCTCCCGGGCCACCTCGCTTACCTCATCTACACCTCGGGCAGCACCGGCCGGCCCAAGGGCGTCGCCATCACCCACGGCAACGCCGTCGCCTTCCTGCACTGGGCCCTGGCGACGTTCTCGAAGGAAGAGTTGAAGGGCGTCCTCGCCGCGACGAGCGTCAACTTCGACCTGTCCGTGTTCGAGCTCTTCGCTCCGCTCTCCAGCGGTGGCGCCGTCGTCATGGCTCGCAATGCGCTGCACCTGCCGGAGCTGCCCACCGCTTCGGACGTCACGCTCATCAACACCGTGCCCTCCGCCATGGCCCAGTTGGTGCGCCTGGGCGCGGTGCCTACGGGCGTGCGCGTCGTCAATCTCGCGGGTGAAGCCCTGCCCGACACGTTGGCGAAGCAGGTCTACGGCATCCCCTCGGTGCAGAAGCTCTTCAACCTCTATGGGCCGTCGGAGGACACGACGTACTCCACCGGCTCGCTGGTGGGCCGTGACGAAGTGCCCCTCATCGGCCGTCCGCTGACGGACACGCGCGCCTACGTCCTGGACGCTGCGTTGAACCCCGTCCCGGTGGGCGTGGCCGGCGAGCTGTTCCTCGCGGGCGAAGGCCAGGCGCGCGGCTACCTGCTGCGCCCCGACCTCACCGCCGAGCGCTTCATCCCGGAGCCCTACGGGCCTCCCGGAGGCCGCATGTACCGCACCGGCGACCGCGTGCGGTATCGCGAGGACGGACGTCTGGAGTACCTGGGCCGTATCGACTTCCAGGTGAAGGTGCGTGGCTTCCGCATCGAGTTGGGTGAAGTCGAGTCCGCGCTCCGCAAGGCCCCGGCCGTCAAGGACGCCGTCGTCGTCGCCAGGGGTGAGGCCGCCGACAAGCGCCTCGTCGCCTACGTCGTCGCGAAGACGGGCCAGTCCCTTGAGGCTGAAGCCCTCAAGGCCCAGCTGCGCCAGGGCCTTCCCGAGTACATGGTCCCGGGCACCGTCGTCGTCCTGGACGCCCTGCCCCTCAACTCCAACGGCAAGGTCGACCGCAAGGCCCTGCCCGAGCCGGAAGCTCCGCAGTCGGCCAGCACCTACGAGGCGCCTCGGACGCCGGTAGAGGAGAAACTCGCTGCGCTCTGGGCGGAAGTCCTGCGGGTGCCTCGGGTGGGCGTGAAGGACTCCTTCTTCGAGCTGGGCGGCCACTCGCTGCTGGCCACGCAGGTGGTGTCGCGCGTGCGCGCGGAGCTGGGCGTGGAGTTGCCCCTGCGCGCGCTCTTCGAATCGCCAACCGTGGAGTCACTGGCCAGCCGAATGGCCGGGTTCACCAGCTCCAGTGCTCCGGCCATCACGCGCGTGTCGCGAGAAGGAACGCTTCCGCTGTCATTCGCGCAACAGCGGCTGTGGCTGTTGGATCAACTCCAACCGGAGGACGCGTCCTACAACCTGCCCACCGCGCTCCAGCTCACCGGGCATCTGGACGTGACCGCCCTGCGTCAGGCATTCGAAGCCCTGGTCCAGCGCCACGAAGCCCTGCGCACCACGTTCCAGGAACGCCAGGGACAGCCTTCGCAGGCCCTCCACGCGCCGGGCGAATGGAAGCTGCCCATCGTGGACCTCTCCGCCCTGCCCGAAGCTCGGAGGCAGGAAGAGGCCCGGCGTCTGGCCGACGAGGAGACGCGTCGTCCGTTCCAACTCGCCATGGGGCCGCTGCTGCGCAGCACGTTGATCCGGCTCGGTGAAGAGGAGCACCTGCTCCTGGTGACGATGCACCACATCGTCTCCGACGGCTGGTCCATGGGAGTGCTCGTCCGCGAGATGGCGGACTTCTACCGGTCCTTCACCACGGGAAACACCCCGACCCTCGCGCCGCTGCCCGTGCAGTACGTGGACTTCTCCGCATGGCAGCGCGACTGGCTCCAGGGCGAGGTCCTGGATGCGCAGATCGGCTACTGGAAGGAGAAGCTCGCGGGCGCGCCGGCCGCGCTGGAGCTGCCCACCGACCATCCGCGTCCGCCGGAGCAATCGCATCGCGGCGCCAAGGTGGACCTGCACGTCCCGATGCATGTGGCGGATGCCATCAAGGCGCTGGCCCAGCGTGAAGGCGCCACGCCCTTCATGACGCTGCTCGCGGCGTTCCAGGTGCTCCTGTCTCGCTACTCCGCGCAGGACGACATCAGCGTCGGTTCCCCCATCGCCGGCCGCACGCAGGCGGAGACCGAAGGGCTCATCGGCTTCTTCGTCAACACGCTCGTGCTGCGCTCGCGTCTGGGCTCGCGTGACACGTTCCGCGAACTGTTGGCCCAGGTGCGCGGTACGACGCTCGCGGCCTACGAGCACCAGCACCTGCCGTTCGAGAAGCTCGTTGAAGCCGTGCAGCCCACGCGCGACCTGAGCCGCGGGCCGCTCTTCCAGGCGATGTTCATTCTGCAGAACACGCCCACGGAAGCCATGCGTTTGCCGGGCCTGTCCATCCAGCCCCTGCCGCTGGAGGCCCACTTCGCCAAGTTCGACCTGACGTTGGCGCTCCAGGACGCTCCGAACGGGATGATCGGAGCGCTGGAGTACGCGACGGACTTGTTCGACGCGTCGACCGTCCAGCGCATGGCGGGCCACTTCGGCATTCTGCTGGAGGCCATCGCCGCGAAGCCGGACACCCGCATCGCGGACCTGCCGCTGCTCACCGATGCCGAGCGCCATCAGATCCTCGTCGATTGGAACCCCGCCTCGGCCTCCGCGCCGCGTGAGTCGAGCATTGCCGCCCTCGTCGAGGCGCAGGTGCTTCGCACGCCGGACGCCGTCGCGGTCATCACCCCGGAGCGTCGCCTGACGTACCGCGAGGTGGATGCACGCGCGAACCAGCTCGCGCACCGTCTGCGCGGACTGGGCGTGGGCCCCGAAGTGCGCGTGGGCCTGTGCGTCGAACGCACCGAAGACCTCGTCATCGGCGTGCTCGGCATCCTCAAGGCCGGTGGCGCCTACGTGCCCCTGGACCCCAGCTACCCGCGCGAGCGCCTGGGCTGGCTGCTGGAGGACGCGCAGGGCCCCGCCCTCGTCGCCCACTCACACCTGCTCGCGTCCTTGCCGGAGCACTCCGCCACCGCCGTGTGCCTGGACACGGACACGGAGCTGGCGAAGCAGCCCACCACGGCCCCGTCCGTGGACATCCTCCCGGGCCACCTCGCCTACCTCATCTACACCTCGGGCAGCACCGGCCGGCCCAAGGGCGTCGCCATCACCCACGGCAACGCTGTCGCCTTCCTGCACTGGGCCCTGGCGACGTTCTCGAAGGAAGAGTTGAAGGGCGTCCTCGCCGCGACGAGCGTCAACTTCGACCTGTCCGTCTTCGAGCTCTTCGCCCCGCTCTCCAGCGGCGGCGCCGTCGTCATGGCTCGCAATGCGCTGCACCTGCCGGAGTTGTCCACCGCGCCGGAAGTCACGCTCATCAACACCGTGCCCTCCGCCATGGCCCAACTGGTGCGCCTGGGCGCGGTGCCCGCGGGCGTGCGCGTCGTCAACCTCGCGGGTGAAGCCCTGCCCGACACCCTGGCGAAGCAGGTCTACGGCGTCCCGTCGGTGCAGAAGCTCTTCAACCTCTACGGACCGTCGGAAGACACGACGTACTCCACCGGCTCGCTGGTGGGCCGTGACGAAGTGCCCCTCATCGGCCGTCCGCTGACGGACACGCGCGCCTACGTCCTGGACGCCTCACTGCACCCCGTCCCCGTGGGCGTGGCCGGCGAGCTGTACCTCGCGGGCGAAGGCCAGGCGCGTGGCTACCTGCTGCGCCCCGACCTCACCGCCGAGCGCTTCATCCCGGAGCCCTACGGGCCTCCCGGAGGCCGCATGTACCGCACCGGCGACCGCGTGCGGTATCGCGAGGACGGCCGACTCGAATACCTGGGCCGCATCGACTTCCAGGTAAAGGTGCGCGGCTTCCGCATTGAGTTGGGCGAAGTCGAGTCCGCGCTCCGCAAGGCCCCCGCCGTCAAGGACGCCGTCGTCGTCGCCAGGGGCGAAGCCGCCGACAAGCGCCTCGTCGCCTACGTCGTCGCGAAGGTCGGTGAAACGCTGGAGGCCGAAGCCCTCAAGGCCCACCTGCGCCAGGGACTTCCCGAGTACATGGTCCCGGGCACCGTTGTCGTCCTGGACGCCCTGCCCCTCAACTCCAACGGCAAGGTGGACCGCAAGGCCCTCCCCGAGCCGGAAGCCCCCAAGTCCGCCAGCACGTTTGTCGCACCCAGCACGGAGACGGAAACGAAGCTGGCCGCCATCTGGGCCGAAGTCCTCCGGCTGCCGCGCGTCGGCGTGAAGGACTCCTTCTTCGAACTGGGCGGCCACTCGCTGCTCGCGACGCAAGTGGTGTCGCGCGTGCGCGCGGAGCTGGGCGTGGAGTTGCCCCTGCGCGTGCTCTTCGAATCGCCGACAGTGGAAGGCGTGGCTGGACGACTGGGCGGATTCACCAGTGCCAACACCTCGGTGATCAAGCACGTTCCGCACGAAGGGACACTGCCGCTGTCGTTCGCGCAGCAGCGCCTGTGGCTGTTGGATCAGATCCAACCGGAGGACGCGTCCTACAACCTGCCCATCGCGCTCCAACTCACCGGACGCCTGGACCTGGACGCCCTGCGCCGAGCCTTCGAGTCCCTGGTCCAGCGCCACGAAGCCCTGCGCACCACCTTCCACGAATACCAGGGGCAGCCCACCCAGGTCCTGCACGCCGCAGGCGAATGGAAGTTGCCGCTCGTGGACCTCTCCGCCGTGTCCGAATCACAGCGTGAGGAGGAGGCCCGACGGCTGGCCGACGAGGAGACGCGACGTCCGTTCCAATTGGCCACCGGTCCGCTGCTGCGCAGCACGTTGGTACGGCTGAGCGAAGAGGAGCACCTGCTCCTGGTGACGATGCACCACATCGTCTCCGACGGCTGGTCCATGGGCGTGCTCGTTCGCGAACTCACCGCGCTGTACGTGGCCTTCCAGGCGGGCCAGGAGCCCACCCTGCCGCCGCTGTCCGTGCAGTACTCGGACTTCGCGGCGTGGCAGCGCAACTGGCTCCAGGGCGACGTCCTGGATGCGCAGATCGGCTACTGGAAGCAGAAGCTCGCGGGTGCGCCGGCCGCGTTGGAGCTGCCCACCGACCATCCGCGTCCGCCCGTGCAGTCGCACCGGGGCGCCAAGGTGGACCTGCGCATCCCCGCGCAGGTGTCCGATGCCCTCAAGGCCCTGGCCCAGCGTGAAGGCGCTACGCCCTTCATGACGCTGCTCGCGGCCTTCCAGGTGCTCCTGTCGCGCTACTCCGCGCAGGACGACATCAGCGTCGGTTCCCCCATCGCCGGCCGCACCCGGGCGGAAACGGAGGGGCTCATCGGCTTCTTCGTCAACACGCTCGTGCTGCGCTCGCGGTTGGGCTCGCGCGACACGTTCCGCGAGCTGCTCTCTCAGGTGCGCGGCACGACGCTCGCGGCCTACGAGCACCAGCACCTGCCGTTCGAGAAGCTCGTCGAAGCCGTGCAGCTCCCGCGCGACCTGAGCCGGGGCCCGCTCTTCCAGGCGATGTTCATCCTGCAGAACACGCCCAATGAATCCGTGCGCCTGCCGGGCCTGTCCCTGCGGACGCTGCCGCTGGAGGCCCACTTCGCCAAGTTCGACCTGACGTTGGCGCTTCAGGACGCTCCGACGGGAATGGTCGGCGCGCTGGAGTACGCGACGGACCTGTTCGATGCGTCGACCGTCCAGCGCATGGCGGGCCACTTCGGCATCCTGCTGGAGGCCATCGTCGCGAAGCCGGACACCCGCATCGCGGACCTGCCCCTGCTCACCGAAGCCGAGCGCCACCAGCTCCTCGTCGAGTGGAACCCTGCCTCGGCGCCGTCTCCGCGCGAAGCCAGCGTCCCAGAGATGGTGGAAGCCCAGGTGCTTCGCACGCCGGATGCAGTCGCTGTCATCACCCCGGAGCGTCGCCTGACGTACCGCGAGGTGGATGCACGCGCGAACCAACTCGCGCACCGCCTGCGTGGACTGGGCGTGGGCCCCGAAGTGAGAGTGGGCCTGTGCGTCGAACGCACCGAAGACCTCGTCATCGGCGTGCTCGGCATCCTCAAGGCCGGTGGCGCCTACGTGCCGCTGGACCCCAGCTACCCGCGTGAGCGCCTGGGCTGGCTGCTGGAGGACGCACAGGGCCCCGCCCTCGTCGCCCACTCACACCTGCTCGCGTCCCTGCCGGAGCACTCCGCCACCGCCGTGTGCCTGGACACGGACACGGAGCTGGCGAAGCAGCCCACCACGGCCCCGTCCGTGGACATCCTCCCGGGCCACCTCGCCTACCTCATCTACACCTCGGGCAGCACCGGCCGGCCCAAGGGCGTCGCCATCACCCACGGCAACGCTGTCGCCTTCCTGCACTGGGCCCTGGCGACGTTCTCGAAGGAGGAGTTGAAGGGCGTCCTCGCCGCGACGAGCGTCAACTTCGACCTGTCCGTGTTCGAGCTCTTCGCTCCGCTCTCCAGCGGCGGCGCCGTCGTCATGGCTCGCAACGCATTGCACCTGCCGGAGCTGTCCACCGCTTCGGACGTCACCCTCATCAACACCGTGCCCTCCGCCATGGCTCAACTCGTGCGCCTGGGCGCGGTGCCTACGGGCGTGCGCGTCGTCAACCTCGCGGGTGAAGCCCTGCCCGACACCCTGGCGAAGCAGGTCTACGGCGTCCCCTCGGTCCAGAAGCTCTTCAACCTCTACGGACCGTCGGAGGACACGACGTACTCCACCGGTTCGCTGGTGGGCCGTGACGAAGTGCCCCTCATCGGCCGTCCGCTGACGGACACGCGCGCCTACGTGCTGGACGCTGCGTTGAACCCCGTCCCGGTGGGCGTGGCCGGCGAGCTGTTCCTCGCAGGCGAAGGCCAGGCGCGCGGCTACCTGCTGCGCCCCGACCTCACCGCCGAACGCTTCATCCCGGAGCCCTACGGGCCTCCCGGTGGCCGCATGTACCGCACCGGCGACCGCGTGCGGTATCGCGAGGACGGACGGCTGGAGTACCTGGGCCGTATCGACTTCCAGGTGAAGGTGCGCGGCTTCCGCATCGAGTTGGGTGAAGTCGAGTCCGCGCTCCGCAAGGCCCCCGCCGTCAAGGACGCCGTCGTCGTCGCCAGGGGCGAGGCCGCCGACAAGCGCCTCGTCGCCTACGTCGTCGCGAAGACGGGCCAGTCGCTGGAGGCCGAAGCCCTCAAGGCCCACCTGCGCCAGGGCCTGCCCGAGTACATGGTCCCGGGCACCGTTGTCGTCCTGGACGCCCTGCCCCTCAACTCCAACGGCAAGGTCGATCGCAAGGCCCTGCCCGAGCCGGAAGCCCCCAAGTCCGCCAGCACCTACGTGGCGCCGCGCACCGAGACGGAAGCAAAGCTGGCCGCCATCTGGGCCGAAGTGCTCCGGCTGCCGCGTGTCGGCGTGAAGGACTCCTTCTTCGAACTGGGCGGCCACTCGCTGCTCGCGACGCAAGTGGTGTCGCGCGTGCGGACGGAGCTGGGCGTGGAGTTGCCCCTGCGCGCGCTCTTCGAGTCACCGACGGTGGAAGGTCTCGCCCGATACTCCGGCACGCGCGCCACGACGCGGGTGCAGGTCTCGCGCGAAGGAACGCAGCCGCTGTCGTTCGCGCAGCAGCGGCTGTGGCTCATGGATCAGCTCGAGCCGTTCAGCCCGCTCTACAACCTGCCCGTGGCGGTGCGCCTGGACGGCCACCTGCACGCAGACGTGCTGGAGAAGGCGCTGCGGGAGATCGTGCGGCGACACGGAGCCCTGCGCACCACGTTCGCGCAGGTGGACGGCGAGCCCGTCCAGGTCATCCACCCGGAGGTCGCCCTGCCCCTGGGCTTCGTCGACCTCACGGGCGTGGACGAAGCCCAGCGTGAAGCCGAGGCCCGGTCGCGGGTGGAGCAGGAGATCCGTCGGCCGTTCGACCTGCGCACCGGTCCGCTCGTGCGCACGCTGCTCCTCAAGCTGTCCGAACAGGAGCATGTGCTCGTCATCAACATGCACCACGTCATCTCCGACGGATGGTCCCTGGGGGTGCTGGTGCGTGAGGTGGGAGCGCTCTACGCGGCGTTCTCCGACGGCCAGCCGTCGCCCCTGCCGGAGCTGCCGGTGCAGTACGCGGACTACGCCGTGTGGCAGCGCCAGACGCTCAGCGGAGAGACGCTCCGGAGGGAAGTGTCCTACTGGGAGGAGAAGCTCTCCGGTGCGCCGGCCGTGCTGGAGCTGCCCACCGACCGGCCCCGTCCGGCGATTCGCGGCAGCGCGGGCGCGACCTTCGGCTTCACCCTGCCCCGCGAGCTGACGGAGAAGCTGCGGAGCCTGGGCCATCGCGAAAGCGGCTCGCTGTTCATGGTGCTGCTCGCGGGCTGGCAGGCCCTGCTGTCGCGCTACACGGGGCAGCAGGACTTCGCCGTGGGCTCGCCCATCGCGGGTCGCACCCGGGCGGAGACCGAAGGACTCATCGGCTTCTTCGTCAACACGCTCGTGCTGCGCGCGAAGGTGCGGTCCGGCCAGCCGTTCCGCACGCTGCTCCGGCAGGTGCGCGCCACCGTGCTGGAGGCGTACGAGCACCAGGACGTCCCGTTCGAGAAGCTGGTGGAGGTGCTGCAACCGGCGCGCAACCTCAGTCACACGCCGTTCTTCCAGACGCTGCTGGCGCTGCAGAACGTACCCACGGAGGACCTGCGCCTGCCGGACCTCCGTCTCCAGGGACTGGCGTTCGAGCAGCGGACGTCGAAGTTCGACCTGAGCGCCTTCTTCATGGAGACGCCGGACGGGCTGCGCGGAATGCTGGAGTACAGCACCGCGCTGTTCGACCCGAGCACCGTGAAGCGGATGTCCGAACACCTGCGCACGCTGCTGGAGGCCGTGGCCGCGAGCCCCGAGCAGTCCGTGGCCGAGCTGCCCCTGCTGTCGGCACAGGAGCGTCAGCGCCTGCTCGTGGACTGGAACAACACCACCGTCCCAAGCCCCACGGACCTCCCGGTCCACGTCCACTTCGCACAGCAGGCCCGCCGCACGCCGGACGCCGTGGCCCTCGTCCTCGGGGACGCCACGCTGACGTACGGAGCACTCGAGGCCCGCGCCAATCAGCTCGCGTGGCACCTGCGCGCACTCGGCATCACACCCGGTGCTCGCGTGGGCCTCGCGGTGGAGCGTTCCTTCGAGTTGGTGGTGGCCCTGCTCGCCATCCTCAAGGCCGGCGCCGCCTTCGTCCCCGTGGACCGCAACGCACCCGTGGACCGCATCGCCGCCCTGCTGGAGGACGCCAACGTCGGCGTGACGCTCACCCACCAGCCCGTCGCACCGCTGCTGCCCGCGTCGGGCGCCCGCATCCTGTTGGATGAACAGCAGGGCGTCCTCGCCGCGCTGCCCACGCATGCGCCGGACGTCATCGTGGACGGCGAGGCGCTGGCCTACGTGATGTTCACCTCCGGCAGCACCGGCCGTCCCAAGGGCGTCTGCGTGCCCCACCGGGGCATCACCCGGCTGGTGCTCGGCAACACGTTCATGCGCTTCGGACCCGACGAGGTCTGGCTCCAGCTCGCGCCCATCGCGTTCGACGCGTCCACGCTCGAAATCTGGGGCGCGCTGCTGCACGGCGCGAAGCTCGTGCTCGCGCCGCCCCAGCCCCTCTCCCTGGAGGAACTGGCCACGCTGCTGCGTCACCACCGCGTGACGACGTCGTGGCTGACCGCGGCCCTCTTCGAGCAGATGGTGCTGCACCAGGGCGAGGCGCTCGCCGGCGTGCGCCAGCTCCTGGCCGGTGGCGATGTCCTGCCCGCCGCCCGGGTGCGTGAGCATCTGGCGCGGATCCCCGAAGGCGCCGTCCTCATCAACGGCTATGGCCCGACGGAGAACACGACGTTCTCCACGACGGCGTCCCTGCACCGCGACACGCAGGTGGAGGGCCCGGTGTCCATCGGCCGGCCCCTCTCCAACGCCACCGCCTTCGTGCTGGATGCGCACCTGCGCCCCGTGCCCACGGGTGTCGCGGGCGAGCTGTACGTCGGCGGCCAGGGCCTCGCCTGGGGCTACCTGCGCCGTCCGGAGCTGACCGCGGAGCGCTTCGTGCCGCACCCCTTCGCCACCACGCCGGGCGAGCGTCTGTACCGCACCGGCGACCAGGTCCGGTGGCGGGAGGACGGCACGCTCGACTTCCTGGGCCGCACCGACTTCCAGGTGAAGGTGCGCGGCTTCCGCATTGAACCCGGCGAGGTCGAAGCCGCCCTGCGCGCCGCTGACGGCGTCAGCGAGGCCGTGGTCGTCGCCCGGGGAACCGACGGGGACAAGCGGCTCGTGGGCTACGTCACCGCGCGTGACGGGCACACGCTGGACACGGACGCCCTGAAGGCCGGGCTCAAGCAGCACCTGCCCGAGTTCATGGTGCCCTCCGCGCTCGTCGTCCTGGACGCCCTGCCCCTCAACGCCAACGGCAAGGTCGACCGCAAGGCCCTCCCCGAAGCGGACACGCGCGAGGTCGAGGCCAAGGACTTCGTCGCGCCGCGCGACGCGCTGGAGACGCAGCTCGCCCGCATCTGGGAGGAAGTCCTGGGCGTGCGCTCCGTGGGCGTGCGCACCAGCTTCTTCGAGCTGGGAGGCCACTCGCTCCTGGCGGTGCGCGTGGTCTCCGCCGTGCGCGAGCGGCTGGGCCACACCCTGCCGCTGTCGGTCCTCTTCCAGCAGCCCACCATCGAGCAGCTGGCGAAGGTGCTGCGCGACGAGGCGCAGGAATGGACGCCCGTCGTATCGCTGGAGCGCGGCGAGCCGGGACAGCGTCCGCTCTTCTTCGTCCACCCGGGTGGCGGCAACGTGCTGGCGTACGTGGAACTGGCGCGGCGGCTGGGCCCGTCCCAGCCCCTCTACGGCCTCCAGTCACGCGGCCTGGATGGGCGTCCCGTCGCGAAGACCATCGAGGAGATGGCGGGCCTCTACATCGACGGCATGCGCGCGGTGCAGCCGCGAGGCCCCTACATGCTGGGCGGCTGGTCGCAGGGCGGCGTCATCGCCTACGAGATGGCCCGCAGGCTGCGTGAAGCGGGAGAACAGGTGGACCTGCTCGCGCTGGTGGATGCGCACGTGCCGGGCCTGATGAAGCTGTCGGAGGAGCAGGCGAAGTACACGCCCCACGCGCGCGCACGCATCGCCTTCGCCCGGGCCACCGCGTCCGCCTTTGGTCAGGAGCCCACGCTGTCGGACGAAGCCCTGGCGCAGGGCGACGACGACGCGATGCTCAAGCAGCTGCTGGCGGAAGGACTCCGGGCCGGCATCCTGGATGCGCAGACGGGCCCCGCCCAGCTGCGGGCCCTGTTCCTCGTCTTCCAGGCCAACCTGCTGTCCCTGGACCACTACGTGCCGAAGCCCTACGACGGCACCGCGCTGCTCCTGAGCGCCAGCGAGCCCATCCCCGGCGGTGAACCCATCCCGCGTCACCGGGGATGGGAGGGATTGGTGCGCGGGGGCCTGGAGGTGGTGGACGTGCCCGGCAGCCACCACCAACTGATGCAGGACCCGAACCTGGATCCGCTGGTCGAACGGCTGCGCGAGGCCCTGGCCCGGGTGTCGGGCCTGGAAGCGCGAGGCTCCACGGGGAGCTGAGCCCGCCGGGGTGGACAGGCGGCTGAAGCCTAGAGCTTCAGCCGCTTGAACACCGGCTCCGGGATGCTGCGGATGATGAGCATGATGAGCGCCCAGAAGCCGGGCACGTAGACCTCGTTCTTGCGCCCGTCCGCGGCCTTCAGCAGGCCGCGCGCCACCTGCTCCGGCGACGCGAAGAGCTTGTTCTTCGGCACGTGCGCCGTCATCGGTGTATCCACGAAGCCGGGCTTCACCGTCACCACCGCCACGCCGGACTTCGCCAGCCGGTTGCGCAGGCCCTGGAGGAACACGGTCAGCGCGCCCTTGGACGCGCCGTACACGTAGTTGCTCTGCCGGCCACGGTCGCCGGCCACCGAAGAGATCACCACCAGCGTGCCGGCCTTCTGCGCCTCGAAGCGGTTGGCCAGCTCCGTCAGGAGTGACGCGGCGGAGAGGAAGTTCGTGCGCAGCACCAGCTCCGCCGCCGCCCAGGAGCGCTGGCTCTCGTCCTGGTCGCCCAGCACGCCGTGCGCCAGCACCACCCCGTCCAGCCCGCCCAGGGCCTGCCACGCGCGCTCCACGAGGCTCGCGTGCGCTTCGCAGTCGTTCAGGTCCAGCGCGCGGAACTCCACCTTGGGCGCGCCGCGCGTGGACGCGTCCCGGGCCACCGCCTCCAGGTTCGCGGCGTTGCGGCCCACCAGGTACAGCGACGCCCCGCGCGCGGCGAGCAGCCGCACCGTGGCCTGGGCGATGGCGCTCGTGGCGCCGAGGACGATGACTTTCTTCATGGGGATCTTGAGGCCTGTCAGCGAAGGGCGGGCAGTGACGCCGGATTCACCCGGCGCCAGAAGGAGGACGAGAAGGCCGGGTCCACGTACGGCGCGAACCGTTCACGCTGGGGGAAGTACGCCGCGAAGCTCTCCGGGCTCATGCGCGCGTCCTTGGCCGGATACACCGCGCCGCCCGCCTCGCGCGTCACGCGATCCAGCTCCTCCACCAGCCGCCAGGTCTTCTCACCCCGGTTGGCGAAGTCCATGGCCAGCGTGATGCCGGGACGCGGGAAGGACAGCCACCCGGGAGACGGCAGGTCACCGAACGTCTTGAGCACGGACAGGAAGCTGGGCAGCCCACCCCGGGCGCTGCGCTCCAGGATTTCCTTCACCGCGTCGCGCGCGGTGGCGTGGGGCACCACGCACTGGAACTGGAGGAAGCCCCGGCGGCCATAGATGCGGTTCCACCCATGCACGGCGTCGAGCGGGTAGAAGAACGGATCGTAGTGGATGAGCTGCTGGGACGGACGCCCGCGCTGGCGGTGGTAGTACAGGAGATTGAACGCGGACACCGACAGCCGGTTGAGACAGAAGGCCGGCAGGTCCATGGGCACCGCGAGCCCGGCGCCGTGCGACAGGTGGCTCTTCGCCAAAGGCAGACGTTCGAACTGCGACGGCGCGAAGTTGCCCCGGTAGAACAGGCCGCGTCCCAGCTTCCGGCCGCGCGCCAGACAGTCCACCCACGACACGGTGAAGTCGTGGTCGGCCTCGGACTCACGCGACACGCGGAAGAAGCCATCCAGGTTCTCGAAGGGGATCGTCTCCTGGACCACGAAGGGGTTGCGGATGGGGACCAGCTGCACCTCCGCCCAGGTGACGAGCCCCGTGAGCCCCAGGCCGCCCACCGTCGCGCCGAACCAGTCCGGGTTCTCCTCGGGAGAACACATCCGGCGGCTGCCATCCGAGCGCAGCAGCTCCAAGCGGCGCACGTGCCGACCGAACGTCCCGGAGCGGTGGTGGTTCTTGCCGTGCACGTCATTGGCGATGGCGCCGCCCACCGTCACGAACTTCGTGCCCGGCGTCACCGGCAGGAACCAGCCCCGGGGCACGCTCAGCCGCAGGAGCGTATCCAGCGACACGCCCGCCTCGCAGCGCACCACGCCCGTGGTGGGGTCGAAGTCGATGAGGCGATCCAACCCGGAGGTGAGCAGCAGGGTGCCCCCGGCGTTGAGACACGAATCGCCGTAGCTGCGGCCCAGGCCGCGCGGCAAGAGCGTGCCCTCCGCCTGGGGCAGCACATCCGAGCGCCACACGAGCGAGCGCGTGTGCTGTTCGACGTGGGGGTAGCGCCCCCAGGACTCCGGAGGGCTCATCGCGAGGCTCCCGTCACGTGGCCACCCACAGCACCAGCGCCGCGACGACGCCCACGACGTAGCTGACCCGGTCACGCAGCGCGAAGATGAGCGGATCCTCGTTCACGAGTCCCCGGTGGGCCAGCACCCAGATGCGGCCCACCCAGTACAGCATCACCGGGCAGAGCAGCCACAGGCGCTCGGGATGGCCATACAGCGCCGTGACTTCCTTGCTGGTGATGTAGAGGGCCAGCACCAGCACGGACACCTGCCCCGCCGCCGTGCCCAGGCTCGCGAGCAACTCATAGTCCTGCGCCAGGTAGCCGCGGCCGTGGGCGGACACCTCGTTTGACTGACGCAGCCGCCGCACCTCGCTCAGGCGCTTGAGCAGGGCCAGGGACAGGAAGAGGAAGGTGCTGAACATCAACAGCCAGCTCGACGTGGGCACGCCCACCGCCAGCGCGCCGCCGAAGATGCGCACGGTGTACAGGCCCGCCAGCACCAGCACGTCCAGCATCACCACCTGCTTGAGTCGCAGCGAGTACGCCAGCGTCAGCACCGAGTACACGCCCAGCAGCGCGGCGAACGACAGGGGCAGCGTCCCCAGGGCCACCACCGCGGCGAGCCCCAGCAGCACCGGCGCCAGCACCACGCCCGCCCGCACCGGCAGGTCCCCGGAAGCGAAGGGGCGCCGGGACTTGGTGGGGTGCCGCCGGTCCGATGACAGATCCAGCAGGTCGTTGATCACATACACGCTGGAAGCGCAGAGGCTGAAGGCCACGAAGGCGAGCACCGCGCGAGGCGCCATGCCCCCCTGGGTCGCCTTGTGCGCCGCCAGCAGCGGCACGAACACGAGCGCGTTCTTCGCCCACTGGTGCACCCGCAGCGCCCGGATCCAGACGCGCCAGTGGGTGGGCGGAGCCTCGAAGACGCGGTGCACGGGCGGGCCCAGGCCCCGGGCCTGACGCAGCACCCCGGGCGTGGCATGCACCACCAGGATGCGCCGGGACTCGCGCCACAGCGGCAGGTCCACGGCGTCATTGCCCACGTAGTCGAACGTGCCCAGGGCCTCGCGAAGCCGCGCGAGCTTGCGGGAGCCGGACAGGTTCACGCCCGCTTCGCTGGCGAACACGTCGCTGAACAATCCCAGATGGGCCGCCACCGCGTCGGCGAGGCTCCGGTCCGCCGCCGTGGCCAGGACGAGCCGCCGGCCCCGGGCGTGTTCCTCGCGAAGGTAGGCCAGCACGGCCTCGTTGTAGGGCAGCGCCGTGACGTCGAGCCGCACGCGGCGGGCGACCGCCGCCTTGAAGAAGGCCTTGCCCCGGAGGACCCACAGCGGCGCCAGCAGCAGCAGCCACGGTGCGTGCTTGAAGAGCACGAGCAGGTTCTCGTGCAGCGTGTCCGTGCGCGCCAACGTCCCGTCCAGGTCGACCGCGAGCGGGACGTCGGGGGCATCATCGG
>NZ_RAWD01000659.1:0-1151 GCF_003612065.1 Corallococcus sp. CA047B | reverse complement strand
CCCCACAGCGCCGCCGCGCCGGTGAGCAGCCCCCACCACACCAGCGACACCACCAGCGCGGTGAGGAACTTCACCGTGGCCTGCACGTCCAGCTCCGCGCTCTTCGCCGCCATCCGGGGCACCGGGTACGGCAGCCCGAACAGCACCAGCCCCGCCACGAACAACGGCAGCCCGAACACCAGCGTCAGCAGCGTCTTCACCACGAAGGGCGCCACGTTGCCCGCGCGGTACTGCACGGACAGTTCCTCCGGCCGCGTCACCTGCACCAGCGCCATCCGCTTGCGGAACGACGACAGGTGCAGCCGCAGGCGCTCGTAGCGCTCCGGCTCCTGCGTGCGGAACAGCCGCACCCCGCGCGCCCACAGCCGCAGCCGCTCCGCATCCAACGGGCCGCCCTGCCGGAAGGCGTAGAGCTGCTCCGCCACCTGCACCACCGGCAGGTCCTCCCACTGCTCCAGGTTCAGCGTCACCGCGCGCAGCCCTTCGGCCACCCGCTCCGTCAACGCGCGCACCGACTCCTGCTCCGTCGCGGCCTCCGCGTCCTTCGGCAGGAAGGCCGTCACGTCGATGGGCGCTCCCTGGTCGATGAGCACCTCGCTGCGAAAGACGTTCTTCTCCGCGTAGGTGAGCCCCACCGGGACGATGCGCACCGGGGCACCCTCGCGCGCGGCGTTGAGCGCGATTCTCGCCGCGCCCGTCTTCAGCTCCGCGAGCCCCGGCTCCGAGTGGCTCTTGCCCTCCGGGAAGATGGTGATGGCCCGCCCCTGCACGAGCGCGCCCTTCGCCGCGTCCAGGGTGCCCTCGTTGCGCCCCATCTGCGCCGGGTCATCCTGCTTGCGGTACACCGGCAGCGCGTCCAGCCCCTTGAGCAGCCACCCGATGACGGGCAGCTTGAACAGCGGCGCCTTGGCCAGGAACGTCACCTTGCGCCGCGTGAGGATGAACACCAGCGCCGGGTCGATGAGCCCGTTCGGATGGTTGCCCACGAAGAGCACCGGCCCGGAAGGCTCCTCGGCCGGAGCATTCACCTTCACCCGGTAGAAGAGTCGCAGGGCCAGCGACACCACCGCCCGTACACATGCGTAGAACACGGCGCGGACTGTATACCGGCGCCCCACCCGGAGCCCCCTCCCGCTCCAGACACTGTCACC
>NZ_RAWD01000658.1:0-1158 GCF_003612065.1 Corallococcus sp. CA047B | reverse complement strand
GCCACGGGCTCCTGGGCGACGGAGCGCGCGAGCTGCTCCACCATGTCCACCGACATCGACTCGTCCTCGGGGGGAGGAGGCGGCGGGGTGTGGGTCCCGGCCTGCTGCGCGGCGAGCGCCTCGCCCAACTGGACGAAGCGCGGCGGCAGCGGCTGGCGGTAGATGAAGGAGATCCACTCGCGCACCCGCAGCTCGATGGCGACCCACAGCTCCAGCGGCTTGCCCAGGAGGAAGCCGACTTCGTCCAGCTCCTTCTTCGGCACCGGGTAGGCGCACGCCACGTGCAGCGTGGTGCCGTCCAGCGACAGGGGCACCACGCTCAGCCGCTCCGCGATTTTCGGAGGGATGAAGGTGGCGACCTCCTGGTTGGGCTCGAAGTCCACCAGGTTCACGGGCCGGAAGCCGGAGGCCTCGCCGAGCATCGCGAGGACGTCCTGCTCGGACATGCCGCGCTCCATTAGCGCGGTGTCGAGGTGGCCGCCCTGGGCCTGGTGTTGACGCAACAACTCCCCGGCCTGCTCCTGGGTCAGGAGGCCGCGCGACACGAGGTGCTGGGCAAGACGGGAAGGCATGAAGGCCGCGGCATCTTACGGCCGCAGCCGCAAGGCACAATGAGCCGGTTTCAGCTCGGTTGGACGACGAAGGTGGACGTCAGCTTGTCATGCAAGGTCTGGCCGCGTCGGTCGAACAGCGCCATCCAAAAGCCGCCCAGGAAGAGAACAAAGGAAAGCCCGGCGAGCAGCGCCCGGAAGATGGCCCGGCCCGGGGTGGGCGCCATGCCGTGGGTGTCCACCAGCCGGAGCCCCAGGAGCAACCGTCCCAGGGTGCGCCCATTCCAGAGGAAGGCCGCGACGGCGCAGTACACGGTGGCGAGCACCAGCACCAGTACCACGCCCGGCAGCAGCACGGTGTGCAGTGCGCGCAGCCAGGCGACGAAGGCATCCAGCCCCGTCAGGCCCGCCTGGGGGCTCTTCACGCCCGCCACCGACGAGGCGAGGACGATGTAGGCCGACGCCACGGCGCCAATGGCGGCGGTGTCGACGGTGAAGGACAGCAGCCGCCGCCACAGCGACGCGGGGCGCGCGTGCACCTCCCCGGGGGCGGCCGCCGGCGCGGGGGGCTTCGACTTCGAGGGCGCGGCGGCCGCCCCCGGGGAGG
>NZ_RAWD01000657.1:0-1231 GCF_003612065.1 Corallococcus sp. CA047B | reverse complement strand
GGCGAGTCCGGGCAGGAGGCGGGCGTGGGGGGCCACTCGTGAAGTGGGCCTGGGCGTGGGTGCTGGGCTGCGTGCTGATGGCACCGGGGCTGTCCGAAGCCGCCCGCCACGAACCCATGACAAACACAACCCTCGGTTGATTCAGGCTCGCGAGGGCCGCCGCTCCCGGGCACCGGCATGCCAGGGGGTGGCGGCCCTCCTTTCGCGCCCTTGGACTTTTCCAGGGAGCCCCGGGATGACACACCCGGACAGCCTGGACGGATGACCCGCGCCGGTGACGCCAGTCCCACCCCCAGGCGAGCGGCCCCGTCTTGCGGCGGGCAATGCTTCCGGATTTTGGTGGAACTGGCAGGCCGACGCGCTAGGACACGCCACCATGTCGCGAAGACAGGGAGGCCGTAGGTGAAGGAGGATGCATCCATGAAGGACGCACAAGCCCCGGAGTCAGAAGGTCCGGACGGCGGTAGGTCCCGGGTGCCACAACTCGGTGAAGTGCTGGAGTTCATGCGCCTGCTGTGGGCCGTGGATCACGGACTTCAATCCACCTCCAAGCGGATGGAGTCCACGCTGGGGCTGACCGGCCCACAGCGGCTCGTCATCCGGCTGGTCGGACGCTTCCCGGGCATCACCGCCGGCACGCTCGCGCAGATCCTCCACGTCCACCCCAGCACCCTCACCGGCGTGCTCAAGCGGCTGGAGAAGCGAGGCCTGCTGGAGCGCAAGTCGGATCCGCTCGACGGTCGCAAGGCGCTCTTCGCGCTCACCGATGCCGGCCGCACGCTGGACGTGCCCTCCGAAGGCACCGTGGAGTCCGCCGTACAGCGCGTGCTCGCTCGCATGCCCCGCGACCGCATCGTCTTCACCCAGGAAGTGCTCACCGCGCTCGCGGAAGAGCTGGGCGGCATTCCCATGGCCGAGGACGGCGTCCCCGCCATTCCCACCGCCGGCCCCACCGCCGAGGGCTGAAGCCCCCCTGCCCTCCTGTCGTCCCAGCGGGACGGGAGGGCCCGGGTCTCGCCCCGCGTTGCTTCCCAGACCCTGTCCTCCGCCCCTCCTTCCTGCGGCGGACAGAGCCCGGTCCCGTCCCACTTCCCTCGGCAGATGCCCGCGCGAAGTCCGCGGGAGTGCGTCACAATTGGGAAATAGCCGGCCCCGCCCGGGGTTGGCTCGCGACCGACGAGCGGACGAGACAGCGTGAACCTCGAGACACCGCAGAGCCCAGGCCCCGAGC
>NZ_RAWD01000656.1:0-1253 GCF_003612065.1 Corallococcus sp. CA047B | reverse complement strand
GAGAAGGACTGGCGCACGCCGGACGTGGGCGCGGAGTCGCTCGCGTTCCTCCAGTACACGTCCGGGAGCACGGGCACGCCCAAGGGCGTGATGCTCACGCACGCGAACCTGCTGCACAACCTGGGGCTCATCTCCGGGGCCTTCCAGGTGCGCCGCGACAGCGTGGGCGTCATCTGGCTGCCGCCGTACCATGACATGGGGCTTATTGGCGGCATCCTCCAGCCGCTGTACGCGGGCTTCCCGGTGGCGTTGATGTCGCCCATGGCCTTCTTGCAGAAGCCGCTGCGCTGGTTGCAGGCGGTGTCGCGCTTCCGGGGCACCATCAGCGGCGGGCCCAACTTCGCGTTTGAGTTGTGCGCACGTCGCGCGACGCCGGAGGACGTGGCGTCGTTGGACTTGTCGTCGTGGGAGGTGGCGTTCTGCGGCGCGGAGCCCATCCGCGCGTCCACGCTGAAGCGCTTCGCGGAGGTGTTCGCGCCCAGTGGCTTCCGGCCGGAGGCTTTCTACCCGTGCTACGGCCTGGCGGAAGGGACGCTCATCGTCACGGGCGAGGAGAAGGGCCGGGGCGTGCGCGTGCATCCGCTGGAGGATGCGGCGCTGGCGCGTGGGCTCGCGGTGTCGGGAGCCGAGGACGTGGCGGGCGTGCGGGCGCACATCGGCTGCGGGACGACGCTGGCGGAGCAGCGGGTGCTCGTCGTGGACCCGGACTCGCTCGTCGCGAGGGCCCCCGGGCAGGTGGGGGAGATTTGGGTTTCGGGCGCGAGCGTGGCCCAGGGGTACTGGCGCAAGCCGGAGCTGAGCGAGGCCACCTTCCATGCGCGGCCGGCCGGCGTGGTGGACGGGCCGGAGTACCTGCGCACGGGGGACCTGGGCGTGCTGCGCGAGGACGGGCAGTTGCTCGTCACGGGGCGGCGCAAGGACCTCATCATCCTGCGGGGCCGCAACCTGTATCCGCAGGACGTGGAGGGCGTGATTGAGCGCGCGGATGCGCGCGTGCGCGCGGGCAGCGTGGCGGCGTTCTCGGTGGAGACGACGGGCGGAGAGGCGCTGGCGGTGGTGGCGGAGGTGGGCCGGGACCTGGTGGACGCGGACCCGACGGTGCTGGCGGCGGTGGCGAACGGGCTGCGTCAGGCGCTCGCACGGGAGTTGGAGGTGCAGACGCACACGGTGGCGCTGCTGCCTCCGGGGGCGGTGCCCAAGACGTCGAGCGGGAAGATTCAGCGCTTCGCGTGCCGTGCGGCGCTGGTGTCCGG
>NZ_RAWD01000655.1:0-1267 GCF_003612065.1 Corallococcus sp. CA047B | reverse complement strand
GTCCTTCACCGGAGGGGCGGTGGGGTCCTTCAGCGGCGCGGAGGGCTTCTTCTTCGAAACGACCACGGGCGCGTCCAGCCCGATGGGCGCGTCCTCGGTGAGCTGCGGGAAGACCGCGCGCAGGTAGCAGGCGAAGTCGCGTCCCCGCTCGACGAAGGCCGCCGTGTAGGCCCCCGAACCCGTCAGCACCAGCATCATGGCGTTGTAGACGGCCCACCAGCCGCAGTCGCAGCCGCCTTCCTGCTGGGGGATGTCCACGAGGTCGATGAACTCGGCGTTCGGGAAGGAGGGCCGCAACAGGTGGGTGCTGTGGGTCGGGGTGACGAGCTGCCCTCCGGCGGACAGCAGGGTCTTGAAGGCCTGGGGGAGCGTGCGATTCGCGTTGAGCGGATCAATGAAGAAGACACGCGGACGGACGTTGTTCACCGCGATGTCGAGCGGGGTGACGTAGTTCGCCGGGATGCCGACGCAGGCGACCCAGTGCGAGCCTCCTGTCGCGCTCGCGTCGCGGCCAGAGCGGGCCTTGACGGCCGTGGTGTTGAGGATCATCACCACGGGCCTGCCGGGCTGCTGGTTCAGCACCCCGTTGTTGACGGCCACGCCTCCCTGGATCTGGTAGCCGCTGAGCTCCTTCGAATAGTTCACCCGCCCTTCCAAAGCGTTGTTCGCGTCGGCGCTGAGCGGCGAGAACACCGAGGACAGGTCCGGATCGATGATGTGCGCGACGTGGCCCAACTGCTGCGTGAGCGTCCGGCCAATGCCATAGCCTGTCGCCCAGTCGTTGGTGCGCCGCCGCTCGCCCGTCGGTCGTCGGATCTTCTGATGGAGGGCGGTCGCGAGGGCGTCAGGCATGTCGTCAACTAAACAATGAATTGCTGGTTTTTCAAGGTGCGGCGCGTGGACACCTCCTCGGCCGCGCCCGAAAAGAATCTTTAAACGCGCGGCGGTCCTCGGGGTTCTCCGGTCATTCAAGCCACAGGGCCCCTTGTCGGGTCCCCGGACGACGACCCCATGAAGACCGCTCACGCCGCGCTCGCCTCGCTGCTGCTTTCGTTGCTTTCGCTCACCGTGCCCAGGCTTGCCCATGCCGGGGAGGGCGGGCCCTCCGGGTCGCCCGGGTCCGTGCTCGACAGCCCGTCGTCGGGCCACCGGCTGGATGTGGGTTGCAGCTTCGGCTTCAACAACACCGGGGGCATGGGCTTCGTCCCGGGCTTCGGCCTGGACAGCGACGTGCGGCGGGTGGACTTCTTCTCGCTGGGCGCGGGGG
>NZ_RAWD01000654.1:0-1268 GCF_003612065.1 Corallococcus sp. CA047B | reverse complement strand
GGGGACGGGTGGCACGCTGCTCTTCCCCACGCCGGAAGGGACGCTGCGGCCGGGGGCGTTCGCCTCGGTGGGCCTGGGGGTGGACGATGCGCGCTGACGCCCTGGTGCTGACGCTGGTGCTGCTGGCCACGGGATGCGCCTCCGTGTCGCAGGTGCCTGGGCGTGGCCGAAGCTTGAGCTACGCGCCGCGAAAGGCCTCCTCGCCCGCGTGGGTCGATGCTCCGAACGATGAGCCTTTGCACGCCCGGAACTCCCTCCCGCGCGCTCTTGCCGGGCCCGAGCAACGGCTCCTGCGCCGCCAGCAGTCGCGTGACGACGTGACCGCCGTGGGAGACAGCGTTGTCGGGGGCGAGGCCCGGAGCGCTGCATTGACGCGGCAAGCAGTCCTCGACGCCACGAACGAAGTGAAGACCTCCCTGCGCAACGTCGAGGCCGCGTTCACCCAGCTGGCGGCCCGTCCTCCAGACCTTTGGGGCTTTAGCCTCACCGGCGTCTTCACGCGCTACCTCGACCAGGGCTCCAAGCAGGTGACGTGGCTTCAGGGCGCGCTTGGGAGCGCCACCGTCTTGACGGATGCGGCCTCGGAAGTCGGCGACACGGACATGGAACTGGGCCTCCTGCGGATGACGGGGCCGAAGCTCCAGGCGGCCCAATTCGGGACCCTCCTGCTGGCCACCTGGGTGGACTTCCTGCACCTCGCGGACGCCGTGCTCCGCAACTGCCCCATGTGCAGCGTCGAGAAGCTCTTCGTGGACCTTCATCGCGTGCAGGGGCTGATGGAGCCCACGCTCACGGACCTCGCCTCACTGGACCCGGAGCGGGTGGAGGCGGCGACGACCGCGATGCCCGAGCTGATGGGAAAGCTGACGCGTGAGTTCGACACGCTCCAGCGGGAGACCCGCGAGACCCTGAAGCTTGGCGGGCAGGTCATCGCGGCGATGCAGGCGGTGGAGATGGTCACGATGATCTCCACGATGAAGATGGCCATGCCACGCGTGCCGCCCTCGGCCCCCATGACGCTGGGCGTGGGCCTCGTGATGAGTTCGGGTGGCGTCATGGTGGGCTCGCGGATGGTGGTCTCCGCCGAGTGGGTGGAGATGATGCGAAGGCTCGTGCAGGCGGGCGTCATCTCCGTTCCCGCCGTCGGTGCGGCCGTCCTCATTCAGGGCGGACAGGTCACGATGGCCCAGGCTCACCAGGACCTGCCCAAGGGCGTGCGCGACGCGCTGGGGGACAGCCCGGAGGTGCGTGGCATGCAGGTGACGGGC
>NZ_RAWD01000653.1:0-1277 GCF_003612065.1 Corallococcus sp. CA047B | reverse complement strand
CTAGCAGGCTGTTGAGAAACCCCTCCGAGGGATCGACACCCCGCACTGAGGCGTGGTGTCCTCCGCGCCTCGGAGGGAGTGATGCGAGGACGGCCCAAGCAGCAGACGACGCTGTTCAGCCTGAGGACGCCTGGAGACCGGGTGCCCGCGGGTCATCCGCTGCGCAGGGTGAAGGACATGGCGGACGCCGCGCTGGCGGCGCTCTCTGCGACGTTCGATGAGATGTACAGCGGCACCGGAAGGCCGAGCATCCCGCCGGAGCAGTTGCTGAAGTCCTGCCTCCTCATGGCGTTCTACTCGGTGAGAAGCGAGCGGCTCTTCTGCGAGCAGCTCGACTACAACCTCTTGTACCGGTGGTTCCTCGACATGGGGATGGAGGACGCCTCCTTTGACCACAGCACCTTCTCGCAGAACCGGGACCGGCTGCTGGAGCACGACGTCGCCCGGAGATTCTTCATGGCGGTCATGAGCCAGGCGCAAAGCGCGGGGCTCACCAGCAACGAGCACTTCAGCGTGGATGGCAGCCTGATTGAAGCCTGGGCGTCGCTGAAGTCGTTCCGCCCGAAGGACGAGAAGGACGACAAGCAGGAGCCGCCCGACGACAAGGGTAACCCGACGGTGAACTTTCACGGGCAGAAGCGCGGCAACACGACGCACGCCTCGAAGACGGACCCGGAGGCGAAGCTTGCGCGCAAGGGCGACGGCAAGGAGGCGCGGCTGGCCTACAGCCTCAATGGCGTCATGGAGAACCGCAACGGGCTGCTCGTGGACCTCGCGGTGATGCCGGCGGACGGCTTCGCCGAGCGCGACTCGGCGGTGATGATGCTCGAAGGACTGAAGTCCCGGAACGAGCGCTCCTCCGTGGGCGCCGACAAGGGCTACGACACGGCGGACTTCGTCGCCGACTGTCGGCGCATGGGAGTCACGCCTCACATCGCCCAGACGACGGACACTCGGCGCCGCTCGGCCATCGACCGGCGAACAACGAGGCCCGCCGGCTACGCCCTCAGCCAGCGGGCACGGAAGCGAATCGAAGAGATATGGGGCTGGATGAAGACGGTGGGCGGCTTCCGCAAGACGCGCTTCAAAGGCAGGGAGCGGACGGAGTTGGCGGCGTATCTGGTGGGCGCCGCGTACAACCTGGTGCGGATGGCGCGGCTGGCCGCCGCATAGGCGCTCTGCGCCCGCTGCCTCCCCCCGAAGACAAGGTTGAGATTGAAGTCAACGAGAAGCCCGGCCTCGTGCCAGCAAACCGGGCTTCTTCAACAGCCTGCTAG
>NZ_RAWD01000652.1:0-1277 GCF_003612065.1 Corallococcus sp. CA047B | reverse complement strand
TGGTTCGTATCAGTCGCGCTCGCTCCTCTCGCATGCGCTGGTGGAGCGCTCCTCGTGCGAGGGCGCGAAGGAGGGGTGCAAGGCGCCGCCGGTGTGGCTCGGGGGGACAGAGGGGCGCGTGGTGTCGCGGACGTTGCCCGGGGTGTTCCACGAGTGGGCGGGCGGAGGCCACGCGACGCTTGCGTGGAGTTCACGGGCCCAGGTGGGGGCGACCGCGTGGGGCGCGCAGCCGGTGTGGAGCGTGGAGGGCACGGCGCTCGATTTCCGCTCCACCGCGGGCTACCCGGCGGGAGGAGGATTCGGCGCGGTGGGGCTGGATGGTGCGTGGGGCCACGGGCCGGTGGACGTCTTCGTGGAGGCGGCTCGCAGCTTCGATGCGATACCGGGCGGAGGCGGTGGCTTCGGTGTGCTTCAGCGCACGGTGGTGGCGGATCCGTGGCGGGAGCTGGAGGTGTCGCTGCGCGCCTACGGACGTGGTTTCGCCAATCCGTACACGGGCGCGGTCTCCGGGCCGGATGAGCTGGAAGGCTCGCGGGTCCGGAACGAAGTGGGCGCGCGCGTGCGCTACCTGCATCGGCTGGATGCATGGCGACTGCGGGGCGAGGTGGACACTTGGACGCTGCCCTCCGACGGGGCGGCATCAGGCAGTGCCGGCACGGTGAACCTGCGGGCCTCCGCGCGGGTGGACTGGAAGGCGCATGTGTTGTTCCAGCCCTCGCTGTGGGGCGAGTACCGGGACAAGGACGTCGGTGTGGCGGGGGACTGCTTCGACGGGACGGGGGAGGAGCCCTGCTCGGGGTCGCTGTCGCGCGTGACGGCGCGCGTGAAGGCGGAGCTTCACGAAGCCGTGTCCGTGGCTGCGCAGTACGCGCATGCACGCGTGGATGATCCGGTGAACCAGGGCGTGCGCGAGGACGCGCAGGCGGTGGCGGAGGCGCAGGTGAGGCCGTGCGATGCGGTGCGGCTGCGGGGGCGGGCGGTGTGGAAGGACGAGGACCTCGCGACGCGGAACCGATTGGAGCAGTCGTTCCGGGCGACGTTCGATGCGAGCTGGGCCGCGGGGGACGCGGTGATGACGCGGGCTCGGTATGCGTGGGTGCTCGATTTGAAGGACGCACGAGGTGCCCGGACACCGCCGGACGCGCCACGCCACCTGTTCGCGCTGGAAGTGGAGACGCGGTTCTAGGGGAGTGGCGGGTGCCCGTACGTCGCCGGATGCGACGGCGCCTGTTCGGGCTGGAAATGGGGATGCGGTTCTGAAGGGGGTGGCGTGTGGT
>NZ_RAWD01000651.1:0-1290 GCF_003612065.1 Corallococcus sp. CA047B | reverse complement strand
TGGAGTTGCCCCCGTCAAATCGGACAGCTCAAGGTTGAGAGTTAGCAGTACGGAACTCGTGGGGTGACTTCATCTTGAGGCCCCGATGCGGGTGGCAGCGGTTGTAGTCGTCGAACCAGGCGGGCAGATGCGCCAGGACGTGGACAGCCGAGAGCAGCTCGTTGACATACACGTAATCGCGCTTGAAGGTCTTCACGAAGGCCTCGGCCATACCGTTGCTCTGGGGGGAGTACGAGGGCGTGGTGCACACCCGCAGGCCGAGGCCCAAGCCGAAGTCGCGGGTGTCCTTGGCGGTGTAGACGGGGCCGTTGTCCGACAGCCACTCCACCGGGTGGGGCGCCTTGGCGGTACCCGGGCCGAAGCGGGCCTCGAGTGTCTCGACCATCAGGTCCTGGATGGTGAGCGCGGTAGGCGGCTGGGCGGCGGCCTGGAAGGCGATGGCTTCGCGGTCGCAGCAGTCGAGGCTGAAGGCGACATGGACGCGCTCGCCATTCCAGCAGCGCACCTCGAAGCCGTCGGAGCACCAGCGCAGGTTGGACTTGAGCGTCATCACCTGGCCCTCGTGGGTCCGCGTCGGCTTGCCGCGATGGCGCTGCAGCAGCAACTGGCCTTGGCGCATGAGGCGGTAGGCGCGCTTGGGGTTCACGACGGGCTTGCTCTCGGCCCGGCGCTGCCGGTTGAGGACAGCGCACGCCCTGCGGTAACCGTAGGTGGCTCGCTGCCCGACGACGGCCTTGAGCTCCTCGAGGACCTCGGCGTCGGCCTGGGCGTCCGGGCGACGGGGCTGCCGAGGGGAAAGGGGGCGGTGCAGCGTGGAACGGGCGACCGCGAGGGCCCGGGCCACCGCACTCACAGAATGCCTCCCAGCTTGGACAAGGCCGCGGGCGACAGTAGTTTTTTTTCGCGCGCCAGCTCCACGGCGTCCCGGAGGATTTCGGCCTCCTGCGTCTTCTTGCCCAAAAGCCGCTGCAACTCGCGCACCTGGAGCTTGAGCGCCTGCACCTCGGACTCGGGCACCACGGCTTCGCCAGCCTGCAGCCCCGACACGCCGCCCGACTCCTTCAACTGCCGCCACCGGAACAGCAGGCTGGCGTTGATGCCGTACTTGCGGGCCACCAGGGAGACGCTACTGCCTGGCGCCTCACTCTCGGCCACCAAGCGCAGCTTCTCCTCCGCCGAGTACCGGCGACGACGCCTGCTCTCCTCGGCTCCCTCTTGGATTTTCTTCTCCATCGTCAGACTCGCTTTCTAGCTGAACGAGCCTGTCCGACTCTTCAGGGGGCTACACCA
>NZ_RAWD01000650.1:0-1322 GCF_003612065.1 Corallococcus sp. CA047B | reverse complement strand
CAGAACGCTGAAGCCGACGCGCAATCGCACGAACTCCGAGGCGCTGAGCGTGGAGAATCGCGACTTCTTCTCGTTCGGCGAACGAGAGGTACCGCCTCGACAACTGGGCCAGCTTGATTGAGGGCATGCCGCCACCCTCGCGGAACCACCTGTATCCCACTACCGGTGAAACACCTGCCTCTCTGCCGGCCTCTTCGCTCGACAGCCCCTGGGCGATTGCCCTCCAGAAGCGTTCTCGGTGCTCACGCCGCCCTACGGATGGACGGCCGGGCGATGACATGGGAGGGCGTCCAGCTCGGGCAGCCCGTCGACGATTCTTCGCACCCATCGCAACTCCTCAGCTTCGAGTGTTGCGACGACCCGTTGAATCCACCCTGGCTGCCGCGGTCCGAGTGGTACAGCGCAGGGGCCTGACGCCCAGCGAGCGCCATGTCGAGCGCGGAGAGGACCAGGTGGCGGTCGATGCGCTCCGCCATGCTCCAGCCCACGACACGGCGACTGAAGAGGTCCAGCACCACGGCCAGGTAGAGCCAGCCCTCGGCGGTCCAGATATACGTGATGTCTCCGGCCCAGGTGCGGTTGGGCTCAGGCGGCTGGAAGTCCCGAGCCACGACGTTGGGCGCGACCGGATGGGAGTGCTTGCTGTCGGTGGTCCGCACGAAGGGGCGCCTTCGACGGGCTGCAAGCCCCTGCTGTCGCATGAGGCGGGCCACGCGCTTTTCAGCGACGTGGTGGCCCCGCGCTCGCAGTTCTGCATGCACACGGGGACTGCCGTAGGTGCCGCGGCTCTCCTGGTGAATGGCTGCCACCTGCTGGGTGAGCGCACGGTCGCTCTTCTTGCGCTGCGACTCGGGCCTCTTCGCCCAGGCGTAGTAACCGGAGCGCGAGACGCCCAACTGGCGGCACAGAAATGCCACGGACAGGGAGGCCTTCTCCGCGTGGATGAAGCGGAACTTCACTTCATCTCCTTCGCGAAGAAGGCCGCCGCGTTTTTTAACAGCTCCTTCTCCATCTCCAGCTGACGGACGCGCTTGCGCAACTGCGAGAGTTCCAACCGCTCCTCGCTGGTGAGCGCGCCCGGCTTGCCCTTTCCCCGGTCCGTCCTCGCCTGCTCCACCCACTTGCGGAAGGCCGTCTCGGTCAAGTCCAAGTCCCGCGCTACCTCCGTGACGGACTTGCCCTCGTCCAGCACCAGCTTCACCGCCCCAACCCTGAACTCCGGGCTGAAGCTACGCCGCTGCCGCCTCTGCTTCTTCTCGCTCTCCGACATCCCACACCCTTCCATCACATCGGGGGTGTCCACGGAAGCGGGGGACTCTCAA
>NZ_RAWD01000064.1:0-33019 GCF_003612065.1 Corallococcus sp. CA047B | reverse complement strand
CATCCGCCCGGGGTGGGCGTAGTCAGGGTGACAGGAGCCTTCCAGCCGGGTGCTTGTGGGCGACGGAGTTCGTGTAAGGTGGTTGGGATTACGCACAGGTGGAGGTGAGTGCCGACATGTGGCAACGATTCAAGAGAGCGATGCGGAGCTTCGCGGGCTTCTTCGTCTCCTCCATCGAGGATCCGGAGCTGATTCTTGAGCAGAACATCCGTGACCTGAACGATCAGGTCCCCAAGATGAATGAGTCCATCGCCATGGTCCGGGCGAATGTGACGCTGCTCGAGAAGGAGAACATGAAGTACCAGCAGGACGTGCGGGAGCTGACCGCCAAGGTCAAGGCCGCCATCCAGGCGGGCCGTGACGACCTGGCCGGCACCTACGCGACCAAGCTGCAGGGCGAGAAGGAGGCCCTGGCGCGAAACCAGCAGCAGCTGGATATCGCCAAGCTGGCCTACGAGAAGGCGCTGAACGTGAAGAAGGCGTTCATGCGCGAGAAGGACAAGAAGACCCAGGAGGCGATGAACGCCGTCCGGGACGCCCGGCGCGCCAAGTGGCAGGCGAAGGTCGCCGACACGATGGAGTCCTTCACCGTCGCCGGCGTGGACTCCACGCACGACGAGATGCTCCGCAAGGTGCAGGAGAAGACGGCCATCAACGAGGCGCGCATGCAGATGGCGCTCGAGTCGGTGGACCACCAGGCCGCGGCCATCGAGGAAGAGGCCGAGAAGATCCAGGGCGACGAGCTGGTCAAGCAGTTCAAGATGGAGATGGGCCTCCTGGACAGCCCCGCGCCCGTGTCGGACGTGGGCGCTGGCACCGAGAAGACCATCGGCAAGAAGGTGGAGATCAAGTAGGTCTCCGCCCATGAAAGAGGCCGGCGCACACGGATGAAGCTGCACCGCGGACCCGGCCTCTTTCTCTTCCTCGCGCTCTGTGTCCTGGGCGCGGGGTACGTCTTCGCCTCGCGGGCGGGTTACCTGGACCGCCTGCAGGCGCGTTTCTTCCCGTCCACCCGCGAAGCCGTGCGGCTGTCCCCCGGTGACTTTCCCGCCGGCGTGGCGGCCCCGGTGGCGGACGTGGCGTCGGTGCCCCTGCGGCCCGTGCTCATCGGCTTCACGCCCCGGGGCTCCGCCTCCGCGCTGCTCGTGGCCACCGGGGGCGCCACCACGCTGGACAACCCCGTGCCTCCTCCCGGCGCGGCGCAGGGCCTGCTGAAGACGGCCTACGCGCTGGAGGCCCGGGCGGTGCTCTTCGCGCGCGAGGAGGAACTCAAGCAGGCCCTGGCCGTGGGCGCGGAGAACGGCGGCGTGGACATGGCCGCGCTGTCGGTGGACCGGCTCGCGTCCTGGGCGCCCACGCTCCGGGACGCGGCGCCGCGCACGGTGCTGCTGGTGGGCCGCAGCCGGGGCCAGGAGGCGATGGCGGCGGTGGGCGTGCCGGACCTGGCCAGCCTGCGCGGCAAGCGCATGGGCGTGTACCCGTTCGGCTCCTCGCACTACTTCGCCCTGTGGGTGCTGGCGCGCGCGGGGCTGCGCACGTCGGATGTCCGCTGGGTGGACCTGCCCTCCACGCTGGACGCGGGCCGGGCCCTCCGGGAGGGCCGGGCGGACGCGGTGGTGGGGCTGTGGGGCGACGTGGAGCTGGCGGCGCGCGACCGGGGCGGCTCGGTGCTGGCGACGACGGCGGACGCGCCGCACCTGCTGGCCACGGTGCTGGTGGCGCGCGGGGACTTCGCGGCGCGCTACCCGGACGGGGTGCGCCGGGTGCTGCGGGGCCTGCTGGACGCGGGGCAGGGCGTGCTCAAGGACCCGGCGGCGGGGGCGCGGCTGTTGGGCGAGGTGGCGCCGTACCTGGGCGACCCTTCGGAGGCCATCCGCAGCGCGCCGCCCGCGACGCTGGCGGACAATCGGGCGTTCTTCGGCCTTTCCGGCGAGGCGCCAGTTACCTATGACGAGTTGTTCCAGAGCGCCGCGGCGCTCTTCCAGAAGCTCAAGCGCGGTACGGCGCCGCCCCCCGCGGAGGACACGCGGGACCTGGGCGCGCTGAAATACGTCTCCGAGGCGCGTGGGCCCTGAGCGGGAAGGGGAGTCGGACGTGGCGAAGACACCGAACTACATCAAGGCCGCGTTCCTCCTGCCGGCCAACCTGGTGGGCCTGACGACGGCGGCCATGTCCAGCGCCGTGACGCAGGAGCCGCTGCCCATGCTGGTGGCGCTGGGCGTGGAGGGCCTGTACCTGGGCGTCCTTTCGTCCATGAAGCGCTTCCAGCGCGCCGTGCGGGCGAACACGCCGGACAATCCGGAGGCCGCGCGCGCGGCGGTGGACTCGCTGCTCGCGGACCTGGCGCCGTCGCAGCGCGACCACTACCAGCAGCTCGTGGGGCTCAAGGAGAAGATCCTCGCCAACTACCGCAAGCTGCCCGGCGGCCGCGTGCTGGTGGCGGACAGCGAGCCCAAGCTGGACGCGCTGCTCACGTCGTTCCTGCGGCTCATCTCCGCGCTCAACCAGTACCGCACGTACCTGAGCGGCGCGGACCGCGACCACCTGGTGGGCGAGGTCGCGGCGCTGGAGGCGGAGGTGGAAGGCGAGCCCAACCCCCGCCTCAAGGACGTGAAGGGCAAGCGCCTGGAGATCCAACGCAAGCGCATGGCGCGCTTCGACCAGGCGGGCGAAAGCCGTGAGGTGGTGAGCCACCAGCTGGCCGGCATCGAGGACCTGATGCGGCTGACGCACGAGCAGTCCATCACCATCCGGGATCCGGAGAGCGTCAACCGGCAGCTCGACGTGCTCTCTGCGGAGACGGAGTCCACCGACGAAACGGTGCGCCAGATGGAGCGCTTCCTGGACTTCACCGAGGAGACGCGCGGGCCGCTGCCGCACGGTGGCAGCCGCGTGCGGTAGGCCGGGCACGGGCCCGCCTGCCGGGCCGCCCCGTCAAAACCTGTCCGACAGTCGGACAGGTTGGACCTGAGGGGGCGGAAGGCACCTGTTCACCGTGGCACCTTGGGGGTGTGGCGGGGGGCCGCGAGGGCACACGAATAGATTGACTCTCCGGCGCAGGCATCCTGTCCTGCCGCCCATGCTCCGCCGCGTTGGCTCTCTTCCGCTGCTCCTGTTGTTGGTCGTGTTCGCCGGCTGCTCGCGCTGCGGGAAGGACGCGGCTGGTCCCGCGTCCTCGCCGGCCGGGGTGTCGCGCTACCTGCCGCGAACGGCACAGGCGGCCGTCGTCATCAACGACCTGGGGACGCTGGGCGAGAAGCTCGCGCGCTTCCAGAACCTCAAGGTGGCCTCGTTCGTCGCGCAGCTGCAGAACTTCCCCAGCGCGGAGCGCTACGCGTCCGCGGTGATGCGGCAGGTGGGCGTGGACCTGCGCAGCCGCAAGGCGCTGGAGGACGCCGGAATCGATCCGAAGCGCGGCGCGGGCGCGGCCTTCCTGGGCGGCACGCAGGTGGTGTCCGTCATCGGCGTGAAGGACGCGGACAAGCTGAAGACGACCTTCGCCACCTTCGCCCGCGCGCGGCTGGGCGCGTCGGAGGAGAAGGAGACGAAGTCGGACGCGGGGCGGCTCATCACCTTCAGCCGCCCGGGTTCGACGGAGCCCGCGCTGGGCCTGCTCTTCCTCAAGCACGACCTGGTGCTCCTGTCCGCGGGCGCGTCGGTGGCGCGGCTGCCGGAGCTGGCGGCGCTGCCGGAGGAGAACTCCATCGCGAAGGAGCCGGTGCTGGAGGCGTCCCTCAAGCGGCTGACGGGGGACCGGGACTTCCACGTGTGGCTGCCGGGCGGCTCCGGCCTGCTGCCCGCGGGCACGGTGCAGGGCATCACCTTCGCGGGCCACATCGAGGAGCGCGCGGTGACGCTGCGCGCGGACGCGCCGTGGCCGGACACGCAGGCGTCGCTCGCCGCGCTGGAGCCCAAGGGTGGAGAGGCGCTGGCGGGCTGGCTGCCCCAGGACAGCTTCTTCGTGGCGCGCTTCCGGGGGGACCCGGCGCAGCTGGACGGCGTGTGGCCGTACCTCGCCGGCACGCAGGTGACGCGCGCGGTGCAGCAGGCGGGCTTCAACGTGAAGACGGAGGTGTTGGACAACCTCAAGCCGGGCATGGTGCTGAGCCTGTCGCTGTCGCCCAGCGTCAACCTGGGCTCGGGCCTGCCGGACCTGGACCTGCGGCGCACGAACCCCTTCCGCTTCGTCAACCTGGTCGCCATCGCGGAGACGAAGGACGTGGCGAAGGGGCAGGACACGCTGGAGAAGATTCCCGGCTTCGCGGGCGGCTTCGGCGCGAAGGTGGAGGCCACGGAGCTGAGCGGCCAGAAGGCCTACCTGACGTCGTACCGCGCGGGCGAGGGCGCGCACTTCGCCCTCACGAAGGACGGCAGGCTGGTGCTCGCGGCGCCGCGTGCGCGCCTGGAGTCGTCTCTCACCGCGCTCGCGCAGCCGGCGGGTACGGGCCCGGTGTCGGAGGATTTGAAGTCGGTGGGCAAGGACGCGGCGGTGGTGGTGCTGCTGGACCTGCGCCGGCTGTCGGACGCGGTGAAGGCGCTGCCGTCGTCCGCGTGGGGCATTGGCGGCTTCGCCATCAAGGCCACCACGGTGCGCTGGCTGGACGCCACCGACGACCTGCGCGCCGTGACGATGTCGCTGTCGCGCAAGGACAAGGCGCTGCAGGCGGAGATCTCCCTGCGCCTCTCGCCCGCGCCGGCCACCACCACCACGACTCCGGCCACCCCTTGATTCGCGTTCGGGACGTCGTGAAGGAGTACGAGGACGGAGAGGGTGCGCGGGTGCGCGTCCTCGACGGCGTGTCCTTCGACGTGGAGGCGGGGGACTTCGTCGCCGTGGTGGGCGCGTCCGGCAGCGGCAAGTCCACGCTGCTGCACCTGCTGGGCGGCCTGGACGTGCACTACCAGGGCACCGTGGAGGTGGGCGGCATGAAGCTCGCGGGCCTGCGCGACGCGGAGCTGGCGCGCTTCCGCAACACGCACGTGGGCTTCGTCTTCCAGTCCTTCCACCTCATCCCCAACCTGTCGGCGCTGGAGAACGTGCTGCTGCCCTCGCACTTCGGCGCCGTCGTCCCGGAGGCGCGCAAGCGCGCGAGCATGCTCCTGGAGCGCGTGGGGCTGGGCTCGAAGCAGGACCGCGAACCGGTGCGCCTCTCTGGCGGCGAGCGCCAGCGCGTGGCCATCGCCCGGGCCCTCTTCGGCAGCCCGAAGCTGCTCTTGTGTGACGAGCCCACGGGCAACCTGGACGCGGCCACCGGCGCGGGCGTCATCGAGCTGTTCCAGGAACTGCACCGGGACGGGCTCACCCTGCTGACGGTCACCCACGAGGAGCGCATGAGCGCGGTGGCGCGCCGGGTGCTCCGGCTCAAGGACGCGCGGCTCGTGGAGGAGTCCCCGACATCGGCGGCCCTGGCGTCGCGAGGTGCCCCGTGAGGTTGGATGCACTGTCCCGACTGGTGAGGTTGTCGCTCGCACGTGAGCGGCGGGGCGCGTTCTTCTCCGCCTTCGGCGTGGCGATGGGCGTGGGCGCGCTGGTGTTCTTCGTGGGCCTGGGGCTGGGCGTGGGCCAGGTCATCCGCGAGCGCATCTTCCCCACGGATTCGCGGCTGGTGGACGTGGTGCCCCCGTCGGTGTCGCTGGGCCTGTTGGGCGGCGGCAAGCTGGACACGGGCGCGGTGGAGCGCCTGCGCGCGCTGCCCGGCGTGGAGACGGCGTACCGGAAGATGAACGTCCGCGTGCCGGCGGTGACCCGCTACGACGGCACCTTCTTCGGCTCGCGCCTGCGCATGGGCCTGGAGGTCCTGGCGGTGGGCGTGGACCCCGGCCTCGTGCAGAAGGACGTGGGGCTTCCGGAGGCGAAGGACTTCAAGGACCCCGGCGAGGGCAAGGCCATCCCGGCGCTCATCTCCACGCGCCTCTTGGAGCTGTACAACAAGACGTTCGCGCCCGCGCGCAAGCTGCCGCAGTTGTCCGCGGAGATGCTCATCGGCTTCGGCTTCCCGGTGGAGTTCAACCGCTCCTACGTGGCGGCCACGTCGGGCGGGCCCAGCTCCACGCAGCAGGCGCAGGTGGTGGGCGCATCCGACCGGGCCATGCTCGCGGGCATCACCATCCCGCTGGACACGGCGGTGCGCATCAACCGCGCGGCGGGCGCGGACGCGGACAGCTACACCGGCGTCACGCTGGTGGCGGCCGACCCTTCGTACGTGCCGGCACTGGTGGCGGCGGTGAGGGGCATGGGCTTCGAAATCGATGATCAGGAGCGACGGCTCGCGGAGAACGCGGGCGCGGCGGTGGCGCTCACCACGTCCGCGCTGGCGCTCCTGTCCATCCTCATCTGCGTGCTGGCCGCCGTGAACATCACCCACGCGATGTCCGCGTCGGTGCGCGCGCGCGCCAAGGAGATTGGCGTGATGCAGGCGGTGGGGGCCTCGCGCGCGGACATCCGCTCCATCGTCCTGGCGGAAGCCAGCGTGGTGGGCCTGCTGGGGGGCGCGGCGGGCACGTCCGCGGCGCTGCTCCTGGCCTTCGCGGTGGACCGCTTCGCCGCGGGCTACCTGCCGGACTTTCCCTTCAAGCCCGACAGCTTCTTCTCCTTCCCGGTGACGGTGCTCCTGGGCGGCGTGCTCCTGGGCCTCGTGGCCGCGCTCGCGGGCGCCTGGTTTCCCAGCAGCCGCGCCGCCGCCACGGATCCGGCGAGGACGCTCGCGGGATGACAGGACCCAAGCGCGGGACGCTGGTGGCCAACGTCCTGTGCCTGGGGGCGCTGGGGTGGCTCTATGGCGGCGAGCTCGCGGATGCCCTGCGGATCCGCACCGCGGAGGTCTCCGCGGTGACGTCGTCTCCCTCCGTCGGGCGCGCGGGCACGGTGCTGGGCCTCACGGCGGTGGGGCTGGTCGTGCTGGGGGTGGGGCTCCTGCGCAAGCAGCCGGAGGGCTTCAAGGGCTACCGGCTCCTGCCCATCCTGCTCGTGGGCGCGCTCTTCCTGGACCTGGTGCTGTCGGAAGGCCGGTCCCCGCTGGACGCGGAAGCGCAGGCGGCGGTGGCGCTGCGCAACTTCCACGAAGCCGCCCAGAAGCAGGCCACTCCGGAGGCGGTGCCGGTGGAGGCGCGCGTGCTCCAGCCCATCGTCGACGCGCTGGGCACGCCGCCCTACCGGCTGCGCGGTGTCCAGGTGCCCTCCTACGCACTCCAGGTGCGCAGGAATTGCGAAGGCCCCGCCCGTGACGCTTCTGGTACGCGCCCGGGCACGTTGCTGTACTGTGTCGCCTCGGACGGCAAGCAGGCGTGGGTAACGCTGGTCGGGCTGCCCGCCGGGGTGCGCTTTGGTGCGCCCGGTCTCTTCTCCACCCGGGGCGAGCCGCGTTTCAGCGTCGTGCGAGCGCGTTCCCCAGAGGAGAACGACGCGGAGCCGGCCATCGAATTGGAGCTTCCCGAAGTGGATTCGGACGGCGAAGCCGCATCCGATTCGCCTTGAGTCTGGCCCGCTTGCAGAGCAAGCGGCCGGAAATAGGTCCGCGTGCGCGGTTGACCCTGCGGAGCCGCGATCGATAGGCTCCCTGCAAGGACTCTACCCCCACCCAAAGTGACGACCTCTCAACCGAAGCGGCAACCCATCCCGTTCGGGAAGTATCTCCTCCTGGACCGCGTCAACATCGGCGGCATGGCGGAGGTCTGGCGCGGCAAGCAGTTCGGCGCCAGTGGCTTCGAGCGGCTCGTCGCCATCAAACGAATCCTGCCGAACATCGCCGAGGATGAAGAATTCATCTCGATGTTCATCGATGAGGCGAAGATCAGCGTCCAGCTGACCCACGCCAACATCGCGCAGATCTACGAACTGGGGCAGATCGCCAGCAGCTACTTCATTTCGATGGAGTACATCCCCGGCAAGGACATGCGGGCCATCTTCGACCGCTGTCGCAAGAAGGGCGAACCCGCGCCGGTGCCGCTGGTCGCCTTCTGCGTGGCGAAGATGTGCGAGGGCCTGGACTACGCCCACCGCAAGAAGGACGGCATGGGGCGCGAGCTCAACATCGTCCACCGCGACATCTCGCCGCAGAACGTGCTCGTGTCCTTCGAGGGCGAGGTCAAGGTCATCGACTTCGGCATCGCGAAGGCGGCGGGCAAGGCCACCAAGACGCAGGCGGGCATCCTCAAGGGCAAGTTCGGCTACATGAGCCCGGAGCAGATCCGCGGCCTGCCGTTGGATCGGCGCTCGGACGTGTTCGCCATCGGCGTGTGTCTCTACGAGATGCTCACCGGCGAGCGCCTCTTCGTGGGCGACAGCGACTTCAGCGTGCTGGAGAAGGTGCGCAAGGCGGAGGTGCCGTCGCCGTCCACGTACAACCGGCGCATCCCGGAGGCGCTGGAGCGCATCGTGCTCAAGGCGCTCGCGAAGGACGTGGACGAGCGCTACCAGTACGCGAGCGAGCTCGGCGACGACCTGCAGCGCTTCCTGCTGACGAGCGACTCCATCTTCAGCCGCAAGGACCTCATGCAGTACATGAAGTCCACGTTCGCCGAAGAGGTGGAGCGCGAGAAGCAGCGCCTGGCCGAGTATGCGGACATCCGCGCGCCGGACGGCATGCTGGCGGCCATCGAGGCGGGCTACAGCGGCCCGTCGCCGGTGCCCACGCAGAGCATGACGAACCTGCCGGCGGTGCAGCCTTCGTCCGCGCCGGCGGTGGAGCCGGTGTACGCGCCGCCGCAGCCTCGGGCCTCCAGCCCGAACGCGTCGTCGCAGGGGCAGGGGGCGCGCCGTTCGCCCACGCTCGCCGCGCTGCCCAAGCTGACCGCCGCGCCCGCCGCGCCCTCGCCCAAGGAGGACGAGGAGCTGGCGACGCAGATGGTGGACCGCGACGCCGTCTTTAACGACGCGCCGGAGCCCACCACCCAGCCCGGCGCCGCCGTTGGCCGCGCCGTGACGCCGCTGGAGTCCCGGGCCGCCGCGCACGAGGAGGAAGAGGAAGAGGAGGAGCCCCGCACCCTCCCGCCGTCCTCCTCCGCGTACACCGTGGGGCCGCCGCGCCTGTCGCACAACAACATGCCGGTGCTCAACGCCGCGCCGCCGCGCCCGTCGTTGACCAACGTGCCCACGCTGATGTCGCACGACGCCCCCTCGCCGCGTCCGACGCCGAACCGGGCGGGCGAGGGCCAACTGCCGCGCATCGTCCGGCCGGACTCTCCGCCGGAGCCGATGCCGGCCCCGCAGCGGCCTCCCGCGCCGCCGGTGCTGGGCAATCCGCCGCGTCCGTACCCGCCGAAGGAGGCGCGGTCGAAGGACGTCGTCGAGGAGGACGCGAGCCCCGGTCCGGGTCTGGGCCTGCGCGGTCTGGACAAGCGGTTGCTCTACAGCGCCATCGGTCTGGCCTCGCTGCTCCTGCTGGTGGGCATGGCGGTGGTGTTCAAGCCGAGCAGCCCCTCGCTGGGCTACGTGATGGTGGAGCTCAAGACGCCCGAGGCGAAGTCGTGCGCCCGGGTGACCATCAACACCGGCGTCGCCGAGCCGTTCCCCGACACGGGCTTCATCCTGAAGCAGGTGCCGGTCGGCAACACGCTGGTGGTGGTGTCCTGCTCCGGCTTCGAGCCCTTCAACCAGAACGTGATGGTGGCCGAAGGCACCAGCGCGGCGCCGGTGCGGGCGGTGCTCCAGCGGCAGGCGCGCTCGGTGGTGCTGGTGCTCAAGACGCGGCCTGATGACGCCGAGGTGAAGATCGACGGCAAGGTGGCGCGGGCGCAGGGCGCTCGGGAGTCGGTCATCCGGGACTTCTCCCTCACGTCGGACACTCCGCTCGTGGAGGTGTCGTCCCCGGGCCACCAGCCGTTCGTGCGGAACATGGCCGTGAAGGACGGGGCCCTGGACCTGTCGGCCACGCTGGAGCGCGCCGACCTGGAGGTGGTCATCACCTCCAACCCGCCGGGCGCCGCCATCTACCTGGGCAACAAGGACCTGGGCGTCGTCACGCCGAATCCGGTCCGGGTGCCGCCGGGGACGCGTGAGCTCACGCTGAAGGCGAAGTGCCACTCCGACGAGGACGTGGACGTGGTGTCGTCCACGCCGGGCGCCGTCATCAAGCTGGATGCGACGCTGAAGAAGCTGGCGCGTTGTCGCGATTGAGCGGTCGCGCTTAAGCTTGAATCCTGAGGGTCCTCCCCCCTGATGACCGTGGGGGGAGGGACACCGGAGGGGTTTCCGTGACGAAGGTGCGCAAGGTGAACAAGGCGGATCCGCTGGCGGATCTGCCCCGGTGGGCGCAGCAGTTGGCGCGCAAGTACTACACGAAGACCGTCAGCACCTTCCTGCTGTACGGGGCCGTGCGCGATCTGCAGCCCCTGCAACTGGAGGACGGCGGGCGCGGCTTCGGCACGCTCAAGACCTTCCTGTCGGAGGAGCTGTTCGGCGGCCGGGACCACGTCCTGTTCTACGACCGCTCGTCGGGCATCCGCTCCGCCACGCCGGAGACGCAGAAGGACCTGGCGCGGGCCATGACGGGCTACGACGCGATGTACGGCACGGACTACGCGAAGGTGATGCCGCGCGACCCGGGCCGTGCGCTCCAGATTCTTGAGAACTTCCTGCGCATGCGCCTGAGCGAGGGCCGCTCGATGGCGCTCATCATCGACTTCGCGGAGACGCTCGTCCCCGGCGGGGAGATGAGCCACCTGTCCGCGGAGGACCGCTTCGTCGTGGCCACGCTGGACAAGTGGGCGCACGATCCGCAGTTCCTGGCGGGCGACGTGTCGGTGGTGCTGCTGGCGGAGAACCTGGCGGACATGTCGCCGCGCATCAGCCGCAACCCGTACGTGGCGCCCATCGAGCTGCCGCTGCCCACGGAGGAGGAGCGCCTGGACTACGTGCGCTCCAAGCTGGACGGCAAGCGGCTCCAGTCGCTGTCGGAGGTGCCGCTCGCGGGCCTGGCGAAGATGACGGCCGGCCTGTCGCGCATCAACCTGGACCGGGTGCTCACGGAGGCGCTGGAGCGGGAGATCCGCATCACGCCGGACCTGCTCAAGGAGAAGAAGAAGGAGCTCATCCAGGCGGAGTGCCACGGCCTCCTGGAGTTCATCGAGCCGGCGCACAACCTGGACGCGGTGGCGGGGCACGCGCACGCCAAGCAGATGCTGCGGCAGGCGGCGTCCGCGCTGAAGAAGGGCCGCATCGAGGTCATGCCCATGGGCTACCTCTTGAGCGGGCCGGTGGGCACGGGCAAGACGTTCATGGTGAGCTGCTTCGCCGGGGAGATTGGCATCCCGGTGGTGAAGTTCCTGAACTTCCGCAGCCAGTGGCAGGGCGTCACCGAAGCCAACCTGGAGAAGATCTTCAACCTGCTGAAGGCCCTGTGGCCGGTGGCGGTGATGGTCGACGAGGCGGACACCTTCCTCGGCAACCGCGACTCCGGCGGGGACTCGGGCACGAGCAGCCGCATCTTCGGCTCCATCGCGGCCTTCATGGGCAACACGCAGTACCGCGGCAAGATTGTCTGGTTCCTGCTGACGGCGCGGCCGGACCTGCTGCCCATCGACCTCAAGCGCCAGGGACGCGCCGAGGAGCACATCGCGCTCTTCTATCCGCAGACGGACGAGGAGCGGAACGAGCTGTTCCAGGTGATGAGCCGCAAGACGGGCGTGTCGGTGGAGGGCGTGGAGTCCTTCGCCACGCTGATTCCGGAGGGCGTGCGCGCCTTCAGCGGCGCGGACATCGAGGCGGTGATGGTGCGCTCGAAGTTCCGCGCCCTGGCGGACAACCGCGACCAGGTGACGAAGGAAGACCTGGCGGCGGTGCTGGCGGACTTCGTGCCGCCCAGCTACCCGCTGGAGATTGAGATGCAGAACCTGGTGGCGGTGCAGGAGTGCACCAGCCGGGCGCTGCTGCCGGAGAACTTCCGCGCGCTGGACCGGGACTACATCAGCCGGCGCGTGCGGGAGCTGAAGATGCTGCTCGAAGAGCAGTGAGTCCATGAGACCGTGCACCGTCGGTGGTGGGTTCAGCCGACGGTGACGGGGACGCCCAGGTGCGGGTCCTGGAGCGTCTCCACCACGGCGATGCGGTCTCCCACGGCGAGCGCGTCATGCAGCACGAGGATGTCCTCGTTCGCGTGGCGGATGCAGCCGTGGGACACGTCGCCGCCCAGCAGCGCGGGTGCGCTGGTGCCGTGCAGTTCCTCGCCGCTGCGGTGGCCATCCACCCAGGACAGGTCCAGCAGCCGCGCGCCGAACACGTGCCGGTCGTTCCACAGCCGCGCGCCCGCGTTCTCCGTGGCCACCTGATCCAGCTTCGCGCGCACGACCTTGAGGCCAGGGTGCGTGGGCGTGGCGGCGGTGCCCACCGCGTTGGGGAAGATGTCCAGGAGCCGTCCTTCCGGGTCGAAGAGGAAGGTGCGGTGTTCGCGCAGGGCAATGACGACGCGCACCGGCTGCCCCGCGTAGAAAGGGGAGGGCAGGGCGCGCGCCTGTCCGCGTGAGCCCTGCGCCGGAGCCAGGGCCGCCAGGGCGCGCAGGGTGACGGCGTCGAGCACGCCGCTCGCGCGTACGCCGGGGAACGCCGCCCCGGCTGCGTGCACCTGGAAGTTGCGAAGCGCGCGGGCCGTGTCCGGGCCGTAGCGTCCGTCCGCGCCGCCGTACAGCGCGAAGCCCATGTCCATGAGCGCGCCCTGCACCGCGCGCAGTCCGTCCCCGCGAGAGCCCGGTCCCAGCACGGCCACACCCGCCGCCACGTCCGCGAGCTGCGGCGAACCGGTGAAGCGCGGGTGCTCAATGGCCACGGTGGGTGTGAGCACGATGCCCGTGGCCGCTGTCGAGTGCGCGGCGTCCGCCGTCGGTATGGGCGTCCCACCGACCGCCGACGTGCGAGGCGGACCCACCCGCGCATCAAAGCGCGTCAGCGTGTTGCTCCCCGTGAGCGAGGCGAACACGGGCGCGTGGGTGGAGGTCCTCTCCGCTGCGAGCACCGCGCTTCCGGAGACCGTCCTGTCGTCGGGACGTTCGGCTCCACGGGACGGGACGTATCGGAGCGGGGGCACCCCGGGGCGATGTCCCAGGTCCTCGGGGACGGCCTCTCGTGGGTCGAACGGTTCAGCGGGAAGCGAGGAGGTCTCTCGAAGCAGCGCGGAAGCAATCATGGCCCCGGGCACTGCAAGGCCCCGGCCGGCACTTCACACCGCGCCCCCGGGACGAAACGCTCCCGGGGACCTTCCATCACGCACGACCGCTACGGCGCGCTCAGCGACAGCAGCTTGCCGGTGGGAACCGTGCGGTGGTCCTTGATGTGGTTCCACTTCATGATGTCCTCGACGGACACGTTGTAGCGCTGCGCCACCGACCAGAGCGTCTCGCCCTCGACCAGCGTGTGCACCTTGCCCTTGGGGCCAGCGGGCGCCTGACCCGCGACCGCGCTGGCCACGACGATGGTGCCGCCGCGCTCCTCCACCTTCGCGGGGGTCGCGCCCTTCGCGTCCGGCGGCCACACCGTCAGCAGCGTGCCCAACGACAGCGTGCGGTTGCGGCGGGGCAGGTTGTTCCACTGCTTCATGTCGTCCACCGACACCTGGAAGCGGTTGGCGATGAGCCACAGGCTGTCGCCCTCCTGCACCCCGTACGTCACGCGCGTGCGGCCGTTCACCTTCTCCGTCTTCACCGGCCCCGCGGCCACGGGTCCCTTGGGCGTCCCGGCGGGCACCTCGTCCTCCGGCCGCACCGCCACCACGCCGCTGCGCCGCGCCTGCGCCACCTTCGACGCGATGGCCCCGCCCGCGTCACCGCTGCCGCCCCGGCCAGACGGCACCGGAATCACCAGCTCCGCGCGCAGCTTCAGCGTCCGCGCGCTCTTCAGCCGGTTCATCTGAAGGATGGCCTCCGGCGCGGTGCCGTACTGCTGGGCAATCTGCGACAGCGTGTCGCCGCGCTTCACCGTGTGCACGCGGAACGTCAGCCGGTCCGCCGGCGAAAGCTTCTGGAAGTTCTCCGCGAAGAGCGTGGAGGTGCCCCGGGGCAGCCGCAGCACGTAGGGCTTCGCGGCCGTCGCCGGAGGCGTGCACCAGCGCTTCAGCTCCGGGTTCAGGTCCTGCACGTCCATCACGCTCACCCCGGCCGAACGCGCGAGCACGTCCAGGTCCGTGGCATCCGTGAGCTTCACCTCGTCGTAGTCCAGCGCCGCCTCGTACTGGAACTCCTCCTGGGAGAAGCCGAACGCCTCCGGGTTCTTCGCCACCAGCGCCGCGGCGATGAGCTTGGGCACGTAGTGCTTCGTCTCCTTCGCGAGGCCCTTCTCCTCCGCCAGCAGCCACCAGTCGTTCGTCCCGTAGCGCTCCACCATCTTGCGCACCCGGTACGAACCCGTGTTGTAGCCCGCCCACGCCAGGTACCAGTGGCCCAGCTCCCCGTAGAGGTCCTTCAGGTAGGAGGCCGCCGCGTGCGTGGCCTTGATGGGGTCGCGCCGCTCGTCCACCCAGAAGTCCTGCTTGAGGCCGTACTGCTTGCCCGTGCTGGAGATGAACTGCCACGGCCCGGCCGCGTGCGCCCACGAATAGGCGTTCGCGGAGAAGCCGCTCTCAATCATCGCCAGGTACACCGTGTCCCGGGGCAGCCCCTTCGACTCCAGGATGGGCTGCATCACCGGCAGGTAGCGCGTGGAGCGCGCCATCCACTTGCGGAACCACTTGCGGCCCGGGCCCTGGAAGAACTGGACGTACTCGGCCACGCGGGGCTGCATGTCCACCGGGATGTCGAAGCGGTCCTTCACCAGCGAAACATCGAAGGTGGACAGGTCCGTGATGCGCGCCAGCGCCGGGGGCGTGTCGTCCTCGCGGAAGGTGGGCTCCTCCAGCGCGTCCAGCATCCGCAGCCGCAGCGGGTTCGTCAGGCCCAGCCGCCGCAGCGACTGCATCATCTCCGCGTTCGGCTTCGACTCCGGATCCAACGCGGCGCCTTCCAGCGCGCGCAGCTCCTCCAGCTCCGCGGACTCGGCCTCCACTTCGTCCGTCTCCTCGCCTTCCTCCACGGGAACGGGGGGCACGGCCAGGCTTCCGTCCGCCGTCAGCGAAGGCGCTTCCGAGGAAGGCAGCGCACGCACGCCGGGCGGCGGCACGGGCTTCGGCGCCACCCCCTGCGGGGAGGGGACCGAGGCCAGGGCAAGCAGGAGCAGTGAAAGAGGCGGCATGGGAACGCCAGGCGAGGTCGCCCAGAAGCAGGCGAAGGCCGCAGTATTCGCCAGCTTTCTTGACAGTCAAACAACAAGTCGCACGGTATGCCCTCCGGACGGACGCCCGGTGGGAGCAGGCGACCCTATTTCGCCGGGGGCTCTCCTGCCTGCCCACTCTTTACAGGTCTTCCATGACCTGGAGCGAGGATGCGGGGCAGGTAGGTGGCGAAGTCGAAGTGCGGCGAGTTCTCCGGGTTGTGGCAGGTGACGCATACCGCCTGCCCGGGCTTGCCCACGATGGTCTCCGGGCTGGGGGCCTCCACGTGCTTTGAACCCGGCCCGTGGCAGCTCTCGCAGCCCACGTCCTCGCGGCCGGCCACCTTGTCCAACCGGCACACGCCGCCGGGCTGCTGCCAGCCGGTGACGTGACAGCCGATGCAGTTGAGGTGGTGCTGCTTGCCCACGGCCTCCAGCGTCTCCCACGCGTGGTGGTGCTTGCTGCCCTGCCACACGGTGGTGGCCTCCGCGTGGCAGTCCGCGCAGGTCGCGCTGCCGACGAAGCCCGCCTGTCCCTTCGCGGGCAGGGGGCAGTCCTGGCCGTGCGCCTTCGCCCACTCGAGGTTCAGCTTCCCCACGTCCGCGTCGTAGGCCTTCACCAGCGCCTGCGTGTCCTGCGCCGAAGGCAGGTTCGACTCCAGCGGCAGGAAGCGCAGCGCGAAGCCATTGACGTCGGTGGCGGGCGCGGGCGGCGCGGTGAGCAGGCCCTGCTTGCGCGCCGCCAGCTCGTCGCGCTTGCCCTGCTTCAGCGCCTTCAACTTCGGGTCGATGCCCGGCAGGTTGATCTCCTTGTCCAGGAGCGTGATGCGCTGCTCCAGCGCCGTCACCTCCCGGTCCACGTCCCCCTGTGAGCGCTGGAGCGCGAACGGCCCCTTCGCGGCCGCGTACGTCAGGTCCACGCGCAAGAGCGAACGCCCCTTGCTCTGCACCGCCACCACCGGCACGTCGGAGCGCACCAGCCGGTTCTCCTCCGCGGAGAACTCCCCGGCGCTGTGGGTGGCGACCACCAGGTTCGCGGCGAGTCCCGGCAGCGCGGCGGCGGCCTGCGCCGCCTCCAGGGGTTGATCCAACAGGCCCACCACGAAGTCCGCGCCCTGGGCCCGCGCCTGCTGGCTCGCCTGGACGAGCGCTTCTCCAGAGGCCGCGGCCACCACGGCCACCTTGCGCGCGCCGGCGTCCAGCAGCTTCACCCCGCCCGACGCCACCTCCGGCAACCCCAGGCCCCGGCGGAAGTCCGCGCCGCGCGTGTCGTCCAACTCTCCCGTCGCGCGCACCGCGAGCCCCATGGTCCTGAACGCGTCCGCGAGCGCCTTCGCCTTGCGCTCCTCTTGGGGCACCTGATCCGGCTTGAGGTGGGACTCGCCGAAGAGGCTGTTGCCGCCGTCCACGTACAGCACCGGCTGGCCGCCCTTGCGCGCCTCCTGCACCTGGAACGCCGCCCGGCCGATGCCGCCGCGCATGTTCTCGCTGCACCCGCAGGGGCCCAGGTAGCCGCGCGTGTCGGCGGAGATGAAGAGGACAGCGCCCGGCGGGGATGCGGCCGGGGCGGGGGCTTGCGGCGCCGAGGAGGCGCCCTCCTGGGGACGCGACTCCTGTCGCCTGCAACCGGAGAGCAGCGCGCCCACGAGCACCGCGAGGACGACCGCGCGCATCACCATCACCTCACCAGAGGATGCTCTGCACCAGCTCGTCGATCTTCTCGCCCATCGCCTCCAGGCCGTTCACCTTGGAGAGCGAGCCATCCGCGCCCACCTGCTCCGCCAGCTTCGACAGCTCGTCGTCCGGCAGGCTGGAGAACAGCACGATGGGGATGTCCTGCGTGCCGTACTCGTTCTTCAGCGTGCGGCAGATGTCCGTGCCCTTCGCTTCGGGCATGTGGATGTCGGTGAGGATGAGGTCCGGCCGCCAGATCTGGAGCGTTTTCTCAAACTCCATGAGCGTGGAGGTGGCCACGACCTCGTAGCCGCGCGCCTCCAGGACGGCCTTCTCCATGGCGAGGGTGATCTCGCTGTCGTCAATCAGGAGGATTCTTCGCTTCTGCTCGGACACGGCGACCTTCCTTGGGGGTCGGTTCTAGCCCACCACCTCCCGGTGCACCAATGCTTTCCCGTCAGGGCCCCGGACCCCGGCTTCCAGGCTTCCGCCGAGGGTGTTTCCGCCCGCCCGGTCGGCCCGGGAGCAAGTCCGTCTTTCACGGGCAACCGGGCCGAAAAGGAGTATGGAGGCGCCCATGAAGCACCGCGCCCCCAGGACCCTGACGGCCCTCCTTCTCCTCTGGACCGCCCTGGTAGGTCTGCCTGCCGTGGCGCTCAACCCCGGCCTGGGGCAGGTCCCCCAGGACCTCGACCGGCAGTCCCCCCGGGCGACCGCGCAGGGGTTCCTGGACGCGGTGCATCGCGGCGACTACCCCCGGGCCGCCCACCACCTCTACCTGGACTTCCTGCCGGCCTCCGAACAGGCCACGAAGGGGCCCCAGCTGGCGCGCCGGCTGAAGTTCGTCCTGGACCGCGAGCTGTCCATCGACATGTCGGCGCTGTCCAAGACGCCGGAGGCGGACGCCGCCAACGCGCGCTTCGACTCGCTGGGCGCCATCGCGCTCAAGGGTGAGAGCGTGCCCATCCGCCTGCAGCGGGTGACGGTGGACGGCACGCCCACCTGGGTGTTCGCGGAGGCCACCGTGAAGATGGTGGACCCGCTCTTCGATGAATACGGCCCGCTGCTCACGGAGACGCTGCCGTCCTTCTTCTTCGACCGCACGTTCGTGGGCCTGGAGCCGTGGCAGTGGCTGGGCCTGGTGGTGACGCTGCTGGGCGCGTGGATCCTCTCGTACCTCTTGGAGAAGCTGCTGCTGGCCACCGCGATGCGCGTGGCGCGCTGGACGAACATCAGCTGGGACGACCAGCTGGTCGGCGCGGGCCGGGGGCCCCTGCGGCTGCCGTTCTTCTCCGGCCTGCTGGCGCTGGGCACGTCGTTCCTGCTGCTGCCCCCGAAGCTGCGGCTCTTGAGCGAGCGGGTGAGCTACTCGCTCGTCATCATCGCGGTGGCGTGGTTCATCCTGCGCTTCCTGCGGGTGTCGGAGGCGTTCGTCCAGAGCCGCGTCGCCAGCGAGGCGGGCAACAAGCCTCGCGCGCGCTCGCTGCGCACCCAGCTGGCCGTGCTGCGCGCCGTGTTCGAGGTGGCCACCTACGTCATCGCCGCCGCGCTGCTCCTCATGCAGTTCGAGGTGGTGCGCAACGTCGGCGTGTCGCTGCTCGCCTCCGCCGGTATCGCGGGCCTTGTCATCGGTCTTGCCGCGCAGAAGTCCATCTCCACGCTGCTCGCCGGCATCCAGCTGTCCATCACCCAGCCGGTGAGCATTGGCGACCAGGTGCTGGTGGAGAACGAGTTCGGCACCGTGGAGGAGATCACCCTCACCTACGTGGTGCTGCGCATCTGGGATCAACGCCGGATGGTGATTCCCATCACCCAGTTCCTGGACAAGCCGTTCCAGAACTGGAGCAAGGGCTCCCCGGAGATGATGGGCACCGTCATCCTCCAGGTGGACTACATGGCGGACATCGACGCCTTGCGCGCTGAACTGGACCGCATCCTGGCCAACGAGGGCAAGAACCTGTGGGATGGCCGGGTGAAGACGCTGGTCGTCTTCGACGTGATGGACAAGACCCTCACCGTGCGGGCGCTGGTGAGCGCGGCCAACTCCGACAAGCTGGGCGATCTGCGCTTCCTCGTCCGGGAGCGGATGGTCCTCTTCCTGCGCGCCCGGCCCCAGTGGCTGCCCACGGTGCGCAGCGAATCCCGTCCCGCCCAGGGCCCGGCCTCCAAGGATGGCGAGTCGGCCACCGCGGGTGCCCCGGAGCCCCGGGCCTGACTTGAGGGCGCCTGGAAGAACAGGCGCTTGCACGGATGTTCGCCGCGCGTTGAATATGTCGGCCGGCGCGACGTCCATCGCGCAAGAGCAATCGCACCCACGCTTGGGGAGTCCAACAGATGAAGCGTCCTGTCACGTTGTGCGGAGCCCTGGCGCTCCTGGCCGTCGCCGCGCCGCTGTCCGCGGGCGCCCAGGAGCGTGACGGTCGCACCGACGGGCCCGAGGAGTCGGAGTACGGCAAGGGCGGCTACGGCGACAACCGCCGGGGCGTGTCGCTCCAGTTCGACTGGGGCGCGGCCATCAACTCCCAGCAGAACCCCGCGGGCGCGCCGGACGGCCCGCCGCTGTTCGTGGGCGCCACCGTCTCCCTCTGGGGGGATGACTGGTACCGCCTGGACGCCAGCGGCGCCTACGTCTTCGACGGCGGCCGGTTCATCGGCAACGTGGGCCCCACCTTCCGCACCTGGGGCTGGCCGGTGTCCTTCACCGCCGGCATCAAGGCGGGCGCCATCGTCATCCCGGAGGGCGAGGGCCTGCGCTTCGCCCTGTCGCCGCAGATTGGCGCGGAGATGCTCCTGGGCCGCCGCGACCGCGTGCTCATGGGCCTGCACTACTCGCCGGACATCCCCATCGGGGGAGGAGGAGTGACGAACCGGTTGTTCATGAACATCGGATACCGGTTCTGACCGCCATGATCGCCCAACTGCTCGCCGCCGCCGTCGCGCTGACCGCCGCCCAGGCGCCCCGCGTCGCCCCGCCTCCCGTGGCCCTGCCGTTCCCCACCGGGGACGTGCAGACCTACAACATCATCAACTGGGACCCGAACCAGCTGCCGCGCATCTACGAGCGGTCGGACCAGCTGCCCCTCACCGACGACGAGCTGACCAAGCTGTCCCAGGCCGGCTTCGAACCCGCGCAGCTCGTGAAGATGATTGAAGAGCGCCGCTGCGCGTGTGACGCGAGCGCGGACGGCCTCATCCGCCTGAAGAAGGCGGGCGTGGACAAGACGGTCATCGCCGCGGTGTCGCGCCAGGGGCTCGCGCCCAACCGCGAGCTGAACCTGCTGGTGACGCTGGACTTCACCGGGGAGGGCCGCACCGCGCGCGAGGCGTTCCTGTACTTCTTCGTGGACGACGGGGACATCACCCGCGTGTTCTCCGCGAACCTCCCGGAGCTGCTCCAGCGCCGCAACACCCATGAGACGATGGTGGACCGCAGCGACATCGTGATTGCCCGCACGGTGCGCCGCATCCAGCTGGCCGGCCGCGTGCCGCTGAAGACCTACGGCGCGCACCGCGTGCTGGTGGCCGCCAGCGCCAGCCCCACGCTCACGCACCCCTCGCAGCTCACCGCGCAGGAGCGCTCGAAGGCGCAGACGTACTCCTTCGACTATCCGCGCAGCTCGCTGCAGAGCCTCTGCCGGCTCACGGCCGGTTACCGCCGCGACGCGGTGCTTGCCTACAAGTGGAACTTCGAAGGCAGCCGCTTCGAATGCGAATGGAACTAGGAGTCAACCCGACCATGAACACCCGCCGCCTGTTGCTGTCCGCCCTCGTCGCCGTGTCGCTCGTCGGCTGCGGTGGTCCGCGCGCCTTCACGCGTGGCACCTACGAGGACCCCAACACCATCGAGATGCTGGGGGACCGTTTCAACGAGAACGACCTGCAGCTCATCGCCAAGAAGATGGCCGAGTCGCTGGCCACCTCGCCGCGCTTCGCCCAGCCTCCGCCCCAGGGCTCGCCCCTGCCCATCGTCCTCGTGGGCAAGCTGCGCAACAGCACCAGTGAGCACATCGACATGCGCTCGCTGGGGGACAAGATCCAGACGGCGCTCGCGCAGACGGGCCGCTTCGCGCTGGTGGACCAGCAGGCCCGCCAGGACATCGCGGAGGAGTACGAGTACCAGCAGTCCGGCTACGTGAGCCCTGACGCCGCCAAGGCCCCGGGCCAGCAGGCGTCGGTGGACTTCCTGATGACGGGCGACCTCGCCTCCATCATCCAGGAGGTCGGCCGCGACAAGCTCGTCTATTACAAGATGACGGCGAAGCTGAACGACGTGCGCTCGGGCACCATCGCCTGGACGGATGAGAAGCAGATCCGCAAGAAGTTCGAGAAGCAGGGCGTGAGCTGGTAGTCGCCTCCGTGTCCAACCCGTCCGACATCGCCTCGCGGGCCCCACGCGCTTCCGTCCGTTTGACGGGAGTGCGCTGGGGCCTGCTGTTCATCACCGCCCTGGGCCTGCTGAGCGGCTGCGCCAGCGACTACGTGGCGCGCACCGCGTCCGCGCGCGCGGCGTACCAGTCCTCCGACTATCCACGCGCCCTCCAGGAGCTGGACGGCGAGCAGAAGAACGCCCCCCAGCGCGACCAGCTCCTGCTGCTGCTCGACAAGGGCATGGTCCTGCACGCGGCCGGGCAGTGGGAGGTGAGCACGAAGGTCCTGGCGGAGGCGGACCGGCTCGTGGGGGAGCTGGACATCACCTCCGTGAGCGAGGAGGCCGGGGTGCTGCTCAGCAACGAGCGCCGGCGTGCCTACCGGGGAGAGGACTTCGAGAAGCTGATGATCTCCGTCCTCCAGGCGCTCAACTACGCGCAGCTGGGCCGGGACGAGGACGCGCTCGTGGAGGTCCGCCGCGTCAACGAGCGCATCGAGAAGATGATCACCGACGAGAAGAAGCCGTACGAACAGCTCGCCATCGCCCGCTACCTGGGCGGCGTGCTGTACGAGGACCAGCGGGAATGGGACTCGGCCTTCATCGACTACATGAAGGCGTACGAACTGGAGCCCCGGCTGGACGGGCTGGTGGAGCCCCTGCTGCGGCTGGCGAAGAAGACGGGCCGCGATGACGCCTACGCCATGCTGTCCCAGAAGTTCCCGGACGTGGCGCACAATGCGCTGGCGCCGGGGGACGGGCAGCTCGTGGTGGTGGTGGAGGCAGGCCTGTCGCCGGAGAAGATGTCCACGTCGCGCGACTACAACGACTCCGGGGAGCTCATCTCCGTGCCCGTGTACCGCGACCGGGGAGGCACACCGCCGGTGCGCGTGGCGGTGGAGGGCCAGTCGGAGCGGGCGGTGACGGTGACGTCGCTGGCGCGGGTGGCCCAGGTGCACCTGAACGACCGCATCGGCCGCATGCTGGCGAAGCAGCTCGCGGGGGCCGTGGCCAAGGCGGGCGTGGCCGCGGGCGTGGGCGCGCTGGCGAAGAGCAAGGAGCTGGGCGTGCTCACCTTCCTGCTGCTCAACGCCGGCAACCAGCCCGACCTGCGCTCCTGGCTGTCACTGCCAGCGGAGTTCCAGGTGGCGCGCTTCCGGCTTCCTCCGGGAAAACACACCGTCCAGGTGGATGCGCCGGGCCGTCCGACGACCCACTTCGTGGAGGTGAAGCCGGGCCGGGTGTCGGTGCTGGTGGTGCGAAGCTATTGAACGCCGCGATTTGGGGTTAGGGTGCGCGCCCCATGTCGTCGGTCGTGGCCGAAGTCCTTCTCTATTCCTGCATCGTCGTGGTGAGCGCGCTGGCCGGCGCGGCGGTGGTCGTCTTCAACGAGCGCTCCACGCGGCTGGTGACCTTCCTCGCCTTCGCGGCGGGGGTGATGTTCGGCGCGGCCTTCTTCCACATGCTCCCGGAGGCGTACGAGGGCGGCGGGTGGTGGGCCTTCGCGCTCGTCCCGCTGGGCTTCCTCTTCGTGCTGGTGCTGGAGCGCTACCTCGTCGCCCACACCTGTGAAGAGCCGCCGGACTGCGCCGAGCACGTGCACGGCCACGCGCTGGGCCTGAGCGCGTTCCTGGGCCTGTCCACGCACACGCTCTTCGACGGCATCGCGCTGGGCTCCTCCGTGAAGGAGGGCGTGGGCGCCATGGCGCTGCTGGCCATCACCGCGCACAAGATTCCCTCGTCCCTGTCGCTGGCGTCCATCCTCCAGGCGGAGGGCAAGAAGCGCCGCACCATCCTCGCGTACACGGCGCTGTATGGCGCCATGGTGCCGGTGGGGGCGCTGCTCTACTTCGGCTTCGACGCCGTCCTGCGCTTCGAATCGCTGGCGCCCAAGGCGCTGGCCTTCTCCGCGGGCACCTTCCTCTACATCGCCGTGTCGGACCTGCTGCCGCACGTGAACAAGCACGGGCGGGACAAGCCCGGACGCAACCTGGTGGCACTGGCAGCCGGGTTGCTGGTGATGTTCGTGCTGGCGCGCCTCTTCGGGCACACGGAGCACTGACGCACCATGGAACGACGCAAGGAGTGGTACGACCATCCGGAGTACTACGAGGCCATCTTCGGCACGGACACCGTGCGCGAGGCGGACTTCCTCCAGGCGCTGAGCCAGCGCTACGGCACCGGTGGCAAGCAGTGGCTGGAGCCCGCGTGTGGCGCGGGCCGGCTGGTGGAGGAGGCCGCGCGCCGGGGCCTGCGCGTCGCGGGCTATGACTTGTCGGAGGCCATGCTCGCGCACGCGCGCAAGCGCCTCACCCCCGCTGAGCGCCGCCGCGTGAAGCTGTCGCGGGCGCGCATGGAGGACTTCTTCGACCCCGCGCTGGAAGGCCGCGTGGACCTGGCCCACACGCTGGTCTCCACCTTCCGCTACCTGGACAGCGAGAAGGCCACCGTGGAGCACCTGGTGGGCACCCGGCGGCTGCTCAAGCCGGACGGCATCTACGTGCTGGGCTTCCACCTCACCGACTACGCGCGCTCCGCCCCGGAGCATGAGCGCTGGGTGGGGCAGGTGGGCCCGGACAAGGTCGTGTGCAACACGCACGAGGGCCTTCCGGAGAAGCGCCTGCGCCGCTCGCCCATGCGCAACCGGCTGCGCGTCACCGGCCCTGACAAGGACTGGCTCATTGAGACGACGTGGTACTTCCGCACGTACGACGAGGCCCAGGTGAAGCGCCTGTTCCGCAAGGCGGGCCTGCGCGTCGCCGCCACGTTCACCTTCGACTACGACCTGGAAGCGCCGGTGGGACGCGGCAGCAACCGGTTGGACCGGGTCTTCGTCCTCCAGCCGGACGCTTCCGCCACTCCCTGACACGCGCACCGCCCTGACGGACAGGGTGCGGTGTCCTTCGGTGGATGGACGCGCGGGGGCAGGGCGTGGGGCGCGGGAGCCCGGGTGCTAGCGTCCCCGGGATGGAAGCCTCGCCGGTGCGGGAGACGGTGGCGCGCGCGGATGGCCGCGAGGTGCGGCTGCTCCTGGGCTTCGACTTCGCCGGCACCTTCGTCTTCGCGGTGGAGGGCGCCATCGCCGCCATCGCGGGTGGGTTGGATCCGCTGGGAATCCTGGTCCTGTCGTTCACCACGGCGCTGGGCGGCGGCATCCTGCGCGACCTGCTCATCGGCGCCATCCCGCCCAATGCCATCCGCGACCAGCGCTATGCCCTGGTCGCCTTCGCGGGCGGCGCGACGGTGCTCTTGCTCCACCGCTTCGTGACGTCCGTCCCCGCCGCGCTCCTCGTCACGCTGGACGCCGCGGGCCTGTCCCTGTTCGCCATCTCCGGGGCGCGCAAGGCGCTGGACTTCGGCCTGCGCCCGCTCATGGCCATCCTCATGGCCGCCATCACCGGCGCGGGCGGCGGCACCGTGCGCGACCTCTTCCTGGCCCACGTCCCCACCGTGCTGCGCGCGGACATCTACGCCGTGGCGGCGCTGGCCGGGGCGCTCGTCATGGTGGTGGGACAGCGTCTGGGGGGAGCCTCCCGGACCATGGCCTTCGTCGGCGGCGCGGCCTGCTTCGCCCTGCGCGTCATCAGCGTCTGGCGCGGCTGGAACCTGCCGCACCTCGCCACCCTGGGCGCGGGATGAACCCCGCTTCTTCGTTTGTAGAGCAAACAAGCGACGCGTCAGGGACGGGAGCTGACGCGTCTGCGTTCTGTTTGGACGCGTCCGCGTTCTGTCTGGACGCATCCAGGGCAGAGGGCTGCGCGGAACCTCTTGGAATCACGGTGGACACAGCGTTGGCATGACATCCGCATTAGCGTCCTGGCACACGCTGGCAACGGTGTGTACCGCATCCGAAAGCACCCGGAGCGCGGAAGGAGGGGCCGCTCCTTCCGCGCTCTCCATGCTTCATCTCCGATAGAGTCCGCGTCTGTTTTCGGGACGGCTTCGCCGCGGTCTGCGGTGGCGCGGCATCCTCACGGAGGCGAAGGGGATGCGAGACGAGTTGGCGCAGCTCATGGCTGCGCTCAGGGATTCCAGGGACTTCGAGTCTGCTGCGGCGGCGACGCTGCGCCGGATGCTGGCCTCGGCGGAGGCCGCGGTGGCGTCCAGCCGCTACGCGGGTCGGGCCCGGGTCCTGCGCGGCATCGTCCACCTGCGTCCCGGAGAAGCGTACCGCCGTCTGGCGGCGCTGGACGTGGGCGCGAAGGAGACGACGGACGCGGGTGTCGGGACGCCCTTCTTCACCTCCGCCACGGCGTGGCGCGCGGTGGTGGAGCACCGCTGCGCGGTGTCCATCGACGTGAACATCGGCACGGTGCAGCCGCACGCGCCGGACGCGCCCGTGACGGGAGACCCGGGGCTCGCGGGCTTCCACAGCAACGAAAGCAAGCAGCGCTTCCTGGGCCGTCATGCGACGCACGTGTGCGTGCTGCCCCTGCGCACGCCCGCGGGCATGGAGGGCATGATTTCGCTGGAGGCCGAGTGTCTGGCCGCGATGGGCCAGGAGTTCGTCTGGCGCGACGCCGGGGACGTGCTCCAGCTCTTCACGGACGTCGCGGCGCCGTACCTCACCGCGCTGCCGCAGCGGCCGGTGGCCACGCCGGAGGTGGACGAATTCCTCCCCGTGGTGGGCCGCTCCATGGCGGAGCTTCTGCCCATCCTCAAGGTGTTCGCGCTGCAGGATGAGACCATCCTCGTCAGCGGCGCCACGGGCGCGGGCAAGTCGCGGCTGGCGCGCTGGTGCCATGAGCGCTCCAACCGCCGGGGCAAGCCCTTCGAGACGCTGGACCTGGTGACGGTGCCGGAGGACCTCCAGATGGCGGAGCTCTTCGGCTGGAAGAAGGGCGCCTTCACCGGCGCGACGCGCGACGCGCCGGGCGTGGTGGCGCGCTCGGATGGCGGCACGCTGTTCATCGACGAAATCGACAAGCTGTCGCTGAAGGCGCAGGCGGGCCTGCTGCACCTCTTGGAGTCGCGCAGCTACCGGCCGCTGGGCGAGGGCACTGGCGAGAAGCTCGCGGACGTGCGCTTCATCATCGGCACCAACGCGGACCTGCACGCGCAGGTGCGGGCCGGCCGCTTCCGCGAGGACCTGTACTACCGCGTGAACGTGCTGCCGGTGCGCATGCCGCCCCTGCAGGACCGCAACGACGAGATTCCCCTCTGGGCGCGGTACATGGTGAACCGCCGCCACCGCGAGCGGCTGCCGGACGGCTCCGCGCGACTGGCGCCGGAGGCGGAGCACCTGCTGGTGACAAGCTCCTGGCCGGGCAACCTGCGGCAGCTCGACAACATCGTGCGGCGCGCCTACACGCTGGCGATGGTGGAGCACGCCGCGGCCGCGGGCGACCTCGTGTTGCAGGAGAAGCACGTGGCGCGGGCGCTGGACTACGAGCAGGCACCGGGCGGACGTCCGCTGCCGGAGGCCCTGCGCGCCGCCGCGCAGGCGTTCGTGGGCGAGGCACGCCGCCGGGGCGGGCCGCTGGACCTGGACCTCGCGGACGGCTTCCGGGGACTGGTGCTGGGGCTGGCCATCCGGCAGGTGGGCCGCGACGAGGCCTTCCGCCTGCTGGGCCGCGAGAGCCTGGTGAAGAACCGCAACCACCACAAGGCGCTCAAGCGCGAATTGGAGAAGGTGGACGCGCTCTACAAGGCGCTGGGCGAGGACGGCTCGCCGTTCTCCGACCTGCTCGAAGGCGAAGAGGCCGCGTGAGGCGGGCCGCCGCGCCCCGGACGCACCGGGGCGCAGCGCGGGTGACTCACTGCACGGCCTTGCCCAGCGGCTGGTAGTTCTCGTCGCGCAGGCCCACGAGCACGCTGGTGCCGTTGTCCGTCACGCGCAGCTCGCCGTAGCGTGCATTGGCATAGCGGTCCGCGTGGCCCTCCTGGAAGAAGAAGGCCTCCGCGCCCAGGCGCATGCGCGAGTTCCGGAGGCGGAAGCGCAGGCGCAGCTCGTCCGGCGCGAGCGTGGTGCCCGGCGTTTCGTAGCGCACGAACTGGCCCACGCCGTGCTCGTCCAGGCGCAGCACCACGTTGCCATCCTCCTGGGGCCGCTCGTTGCCCTCGCGCCATGTCTGGCTGATGGCGTAGTCGAGCACCATGTAATCGCCCTGGATGAGCGAGCGCGGATCCACCGGCGCCAGCCGCAGCAACACCGGCCGGCCCCGGGCCAGCACGGTCTCCTTCTGCACGACGAGGACGGCCGTGGCGACGAGCACCAGCGCGAGCCCTCCGAAGATGACGACGCCGCGTTTCATCGAGCCTCCGCGAGCACGGCGGGAGCCCGCCGCTGGAAGAACTGCCGCACGCCCAGCAGCACCAGCCCGCTGCCCACCAGCGCGAGCGCCTTGGCGAGCAGGGTGAGCCGCAGGTCGTAGTAGTAGAACGAGCCGAACGTCAGCAGGAACGCCACCGCCAGCCCCAGCATCACGCGGCTGCGGCGGTGGAAGCCGAGCGTCAGCATCAGGCCCGCGACGAGCAGGCCCGGCGTGCTCAGCGTCATCCCCGTGAGCAGCACCAGCGCGAGGACGGCCGGAAGCCAGACGCCCCGGTCCTTGTCCAGGCCCTGCTCGCGCAGCACCTGCCACCCCGTCCACAGCGCGATGAGCGCCAGCGGCACGGTCAGCGCCACGGGCGGCAGGAAGTCACCCCGGAACAGGTAGTGGAAGCCGTCCTGCATGCCGACGAGGTTGCGGAACAGCAGCCAGCCGGGCACCGCGCACGCGAGCGCGAAGGCCATGGGGCCCACGCGGTCACCCAGCGCCCCCTTGCGCAGCCGGGGCTCGAAGATGAGCAGGCCGCAGAGGGCCGCCGAGCCCAGCACCACGCACAGGTCCACGCCCATGCCGCTCAGCGCCTTCTCCGCCAGGAAGCCCAGGGACAGGCAGATGCCCAGGGTGGCCAGGAAGTAGAGGACGACGTCGGGGAAGTACGCGAGCATCAGGGCGCCCAGGCCCACCGCCGTGAGCGCGACGGTGACGTCGTTGTTCGCCCACTCCGCCACGGCGAACAGGATGGAGCCCGCGCCCGCCAGACACGTGGACAGCCCGAGCTGCTCCATGAAGGGCCCCTCCAGCTCTCGCCGCAGGTAGACGGACGCTCCGCACAGCACCACGCCCAACACGAGCAAGACGCCTTCCTCGTCCCACAGGCCGACGCAGGCGAAGAAGCTCATCAGGAAGCCGGCGGACATCCACGCACCCAGGCCGGACAGCGCCTTCACGAACCAGGGCGAGGCATTCATCGTCCGTTGCCGGACCTCCAGCGCCGTGCGGGCGCGTGCCTCCACCTCCGCGTCCACCTGGCCTTCGGCCACCAGTCCTCGCAGGACTTCCCGCATCGAGGGTCGCAGGGCCATGGTCAGGTCTCCTCCGTGACGCCGGTGGCGTGGGACTCGTGGCGCAGCCAGGTCACCGACAGCGCCATCTCACCGATGACCAGCGGGGTCATCACCAGCAGGACGATCTCCTCCGGCATGCTGGCCTTGATGAGGAAGTAGCCCACCGACGTGGTGACGAGCGTCATCGCGCACAGCGCGCCCACCGTGAGCAGGAACAGCTCGCCATGCAGGTGACGGTGCAGCGCGTAGATGCCGCCCAGCGCGGCGAGCAGCAGCAGCAGCGACAGGCCGGATTCGATGGAGCGGTCGGAGTCGCTGAGGATGAACAGCAGCGCCATGCCGAGCAGCGGCGTCACCGTCATGAGGGACAGCACGCGCGGCAGCCACCGCCCCTGGAGCCAGGGGACCTTGAGGTTGGCGAAGTGCTCGTACGTGGCCCAGGCGAAGCCGTTGAGCGCGCCGAGCAGCAGCGCCAGCAGGCCCTCGCGCGAACCCAGGCCGTCCATGCGCTGGCCCCAGAAGAGGATGACGCCGGTGTTGACGAGCACGAGCTGGAGCAGCCACAGCGGCGTGAAGCGCGCCAGCGCCACCCACGGCAGGATGAGCGCGCCCCAGCCGATGAACAGCTCATACGGATCCGCGCCCGTCTGGTACGTCTGCCCGTACACGGCGAGCAGCGGGCCCACGAGCACCGCGGACGCGAGCAGCGCGAACTGGCCCGCGGGCCGGTCCCCCAGCCGCCACGCACCCACCGCCGTCCCGGTGATGGCCAGGGCGATGAGGCCCAGCTTGGCGAAGCGTCCCAGCTCCGCCCAGTTGTAGGCGAAGAAGTACACCACGCCCGCCAGCACCAGCAGCGAGCCCAGGGCCATCAGGGTCATGGCCACGAACGCGTGCCACGCGGAGCGCGACGGCGAGGCGACGGCCAGGTTCAGCGCGCGCCCGTACGCGTCGGGGCTCAGGATTCGGGCGTCCGCCAGCGCGTGCAAGCGCTCCGGCGTCGCCTCCAGGTCGAGGAAGTCTTTCGTCACGGCGGGGGACTGTAGCCTGTTTGACGGATGGGCCGGGCGGATGGTGCCCGGCCCCTCCAGACAGAGTCGGTGCTACGGCGTGACGTCGGTGATTTCGTAGCGGTGGCTCGGTGGATAGATCCACCCGTTGGGGCCATTGCTGAAGGAACGCTCGAGCGCGAAGGAATACCGGCCGCTCGTGGTGGCCGTGAACCGTGCCCCTTCTCCATAGGTGGCCAGCTTCGAGCCCTGCTGCACGCCCTGGGCATCCGTCACCGTGGTGCCACAATAGACGGGGATGCCGGAGCCGGTAACGTCCTTCAAGAGATACACGTGGCCTGCAAGCAGGTCCGCAGCCAACACGTCGACGTCATTCCTGGAGCCGAAGGTGACGTCTACCCGCGCGGGCACCGTCACGACGGTGGCCTGTGCCGCGACGTCCCCATGGTCATCCGGACCCGCATCAACGACCTGGCACTCATACCGGGGGGAGTAGAGCGAGGGAACCTTCTGGTAGCCCCGGACGAGCAGGACGAGGTCCCCCCCACCGACATTCTTGACGGCGAGGTAGGGAATGCCAGTCCAGAAGATGTAGTCGAAAAAGTTGTGAGTGCCGAGCGATGTCCCATCCGGACGAATGATCTCCATGTCCGGATCCCTGCCGTCCTCCAGCGCCCAGCAGTTGGCTTTCAAGATGCGATCCGTGGGAACGGAGAACCTCCAGGCATCCACATCCGCGGAGGACTCCGTGAAGCCCTGGAATGTCGGCTCCGTGACCGACCGGCTGACGGCCTCGTCCGCGGAGCCGCCCGCGTCATCCACGGCCTCCGTGAAGAGATAGTGGAACGCGCCTGTGTCTTCGGGCACGGGTGACTGGAGTTCCATCACGACCGGTCCGTCCGCGGACGCCGTCCAGAAGACGGTGATCCGCCCCTTCCTCGACGGGGTGATGCCGGAGGACCGGGGCTCCCCCAGGGGCTCCAGCGACGTCGCATCCCGCAGTTGAGTCACGCACCCCCATCGTGTGACGCCGGGGATGGGGACGACGTCGCAGACGAAGCGGTAGAGCTGACCGGCCTTGACGGAGAGTTTCAAACGGACGGGCCCGGTCTCCGTGAACTCCACCTCTCCCTGGGCCCCCGGCTGCAACGCCGGTTCCTCGACTTCATCCTTGTCCTTGCCGCAAGCCCCCAGCGTCAGCGCCACGCCCAACAACACCCCGAGCGCCCAACCCCTACGGGACTTCAATTCCAAGCGTGTATGCATTTCCGTGTCTCCCCAACGCAGCCCGGCCGGCCCCCACGGGCAGACAATCGCTACGGCGTGACGTCGGTGATTTCGTATTGGTGGCTCACGGGATAGATCCAATTCGAGTGTTTGCCCAAGGTGCGCTCGAGCGCGAGGAAATACCGGCCGCTCGTGGGGGCCGTGAACCGGGCCCCTTCGCCGTTGGTGGCCAGCTTCGGGCCCTGCTGCACGCCCTGGGCATCCGTCACCGTGGTGCCACAATAGATGGGGATGTCGACGCTGATGAAGGTGGCGTCCTTGAAGAGATACACATGGCCCGCGATCAGGTCCGCGGCCAACACGTCGACGTCATTCCTGGAGCCGAAGGTGACGTCCACCCGCTCGGGCACTGTCACGACGGTTGCCTGCTCCGCGACGTCCCCATGGTCATCCAGGCCCGCATCGCTGACCCGACACGCGTATCGGGGGGCGTAGAACCAGGGCCCAGCGGGCCGGACGAGCAGGATGAGGTCCCCACCGCCGACGTTCTTGATGCCCATGAAGGGGAGGCCGTCGTTGATGGTATAGTCGTTGTAGTTATACGTGCCCAGGGACGTCCCATCCGGACGGATGATCTCCGTGTCCGGGTCGGTGCCGCTCTCCGTCGCCATGCACCTGACGCGCAAGATGTGATCCGCGGGAACGGAGAGGCGCCAGGCATCCACATCCGTGGGGAACTCCAGGAAGCCCTCGAACGATGTTCCCGTCTCCGTGACCGGCTGGTTGACGGCCTCGTCCACGGAGCCGCCCACGTCATCCGTGGCCTCCGTGAACTGGTACTTGAACTGTCCTGCCTCGCCTTCCGATACGCCGATGTTTGACTGGAGCTCCATCACGACCGGCCCGTCCGCGGACGCCGTCCAGAAGAGAGAGACCCACCACTTCAGCCGGATGTCGGTGCCCCGGGGCTCACCCACGGGCTCCATCGACTGCGCATCTCGCAATTGAAGCAGACACCCTGTCAGGGTGGCGGGTTCGCAGACGAAGCGGTAGCGCTGGCCGGCCTTGACGGAGAGTTTCAGGCGGACGGACTCGGGTGCCTTGAAATCCACCGCACCCTGCGCCCCCGGCTGTAGTCCCGGGTCCTCGACTTCGTCCTTGCCGCAAGCTCCCAGGGTCAGCGCCAGACCCAACAGCACGCCGAGCGCCCAACCCCTGCGGGCCTTCAACTCCAAGTGTGTATGCATTCCCGTGATTCCCCAACGCGGCCCGCCCGGCCCGAGCCGCCTGTGTCCGAGTATGCCATGTCTGGCTTTCGGAGGGTAAACCCTGGCGATGCTCATGGGGGCGACTGTCAGTCATTGTCCAGGAAGGCCTTCAGCTCTGGAAGCACGCGCTCGGGTCGTTCCAGGTGCGGACTGTGTCCACAGTCCACGCGCAGCACGCGGGCCTGGGGCAACCTCCGCGCGGCCTCGTCCGCCAGCGCGACGGGCAGAGTCTCCTCGCGCTCGCCCCAGACGAGCAGCACCGGCTGCTTCACTTCACCCAGCCGCTCCAGGCGGTGGAACACCGGGCCCGTCAGCGGCACCAGCGCGTTGAAGGCGTGCGCCGCCTCCGGCCGTCCGCCCCGCACCTCCAGCAGCTCGTACCCCAGGGCTCCCAACCGTTCCCCCAGCGGCGTCGGCGGCGGTGGCAGCATCCGCGCCATCGCCCACGGGCCCAGGTTGCGGGCCAGCCGCTCCGGCCCCGCGCGGAAGAAGAGGCGCGAGGCGCGCGTCATCTCCGGCCCCAGCCCCATCGCGTCCACCAGCGCCAGCCGCTCCACCTTCACCGTCCCGCGCAGCGCCAGCTCCAGCGCCACCAGTCCGCCCAGCGAGTGGCCGACCACCGCCACCGGCCCCGACTCCAGCATCCCCAGGGCCTCCTCCACCGGGTCGGTGAAGAACCGCACCGCGTCCTCCGCCGAACGCACGCGCAGCTCCGGGGCGGTGGACTGGCCGAAGCCGGGCAGGTCCAGGGCGAGGACGCGGTGGTGGCGGGCCAGGGCCGTCAGGTAGGGGAACCAGTGCGTCGCGGACTGGCTCCGCCCGTGCAGCCACACCACCGTCGAACGAGGCGCCTCCGGGGCGTCCGCCGGGGGGCCCCCCTCCAGGATCCGCACCGCGCCACCCCCGGGCAGCCAGTGGACCTGGGGCACCACGGCGGGGGCCAACTGGGCCAGGAGGGCTGTTTCCACG